>JBOHKZ010000482.1:0-16273 GCA_050729355.1 Phenylobacterium sp.
GCACTAGGCGGCGCACTTGCCCCCGCCTGACGGCTTCGCCGTCTGTCCGCCCCCATAGGGGGCGGAGCCCACCCGCGAGGCTCTTCCCCCTATGGGGGAAGACGGTCGCGAAGCGACCCGTAGGAAGCAAGTTCAGAAAAACCCAAAACGAAAAAGGCCGCCCTTGCGGGCGGCCTTTCCATTCTTCCGGTCTCATTCCCGGTGAAGGAAATGGTCGGAGCGACAGGATTCGAACCTGCGACCCCTTGACCCCCAGTCAAGTGCGCTACCAGGCTGCGCTACGCTCCGACGCCTCGCGGCGAGCGGCCCTTCTAACGGCTTATCGCGTCAGGGCAAGACGGAAACGCTGCGGCCTTAGCGCCGCCAGCGCCCGGTGTTCATCCAGGCGATCAGCGGCAGGATCGGGACGCCCCAGGCGAGGCCCGCGACCACGTAGAATGCCAGCCGCGCCAGCCAGTGGTCGGGGATATGGTCGGCGATCAGGGTCACGGCGGTGATATAGGCGGCCAGGAAGGCCATGATGCCGGCCAGGCCGATCAGCTTTCGTATCCGCTCGCTCATGGGGCGCTCATAGACGGCGCCGCTGTTCTCGGCTAGCGGAGCGCCCAAGTTCAGCCGCGTTAAGGCGCGATCCCGACCTATGACGTCCTTCCTGCGTTCCGACCGGTCGCGCGCCGTGGCCATCTGGCTCCTCTTCGTCGCGGCCTTGGTGCTGGCCATGGTGGTGGTCGGCGGGGCGACCCGGCTGACCGACTCCGGGCTCTCGATCACCCAGTGGAAGCCGGTCACCGGCGCGCTGCCGCCCATGAACCTTGCCGACTGGCAGGCCGAGTTCGACCGCTACCGCGACATCCCGCAGTACAAGCTGGTCAACCCGAACATGGACCTCGCCCAGTTCAAGACGATCTACTGGTGGGAATGGTCGCACCGCCTGCTGGGGCGGCTGGTGGGCGTCGCCTTCGCCCTGCCGCTGATCTGGTTCGCGGCGCGCCGCGAGATTCCGCAGCGGCTGTTGCTGCGGCTGGGCGGCCTCTTCATCCTGGGCGGGCTGCAGGGCGCGGTCGGCTGGTGGATGGTGGCGAGCGGGCTCTCCGACAGGGTCTCAGTAGCGCCGGAGCGGCTGATGATCCACCTGGGCCTGGCCTTCGCCCTGCTGGGCGCGCTGGTCTGGACGGCGCTCGACGCCTGGGCCGGCTGGGCGCGGCAGACGCTCCCCAGCCCCTGGGGACGCCGCGCGCTCTGGCTGCTGGGCCTGATCTACCTCCAGATCCTGCTGGGGGCCCTGGTGGCCGGCAACGATGCGGGGCTGATCTACAACGACTGGCCGCTCTTCAACGGCCGGCTGGTCCCCGACGCCTACGCCGGCCCCGATCTCTGGGCGACGCTGGCGCACAGCCAGGGCGCCGTGCAGATGCATCACCGGATGGTCGCCTACCTGCTGACGCTGGTGGCGCTGGCGATCGGCGTCGCGGCCTGGCGTTCGCGCTACCTCGCTCTGGAGTCGAAGGTCCTGGCGGTCGGCGTGGCCGCCCTGGTGCTCGTGCAGGCGAGCCTGGGCGTCGCCACGCTGATGACCCGGGTGCCGATCGGCCTGGGGATCGCCCACCAGCTCACCGCGGCCCTGCTGCTCTGCCTCGGCGTCGCCTTCGCCTGGCGGGTGCGCCGCATCTGATCCCAGCCTGGTCCGGAGTCCGGATTGGTGGGAATCTGGTCATTGTCGCGCTTTGGGACCTGGCTCACAAAAGGGCAGGTCAACGATGACCGCGGTTCGGGGAAACGACATGAAAGGCCGGCTTTGGACATTGGCGGCGGCGCTGGCGGGCGCGGCGCTGGTCGGCGGTGTCGCCGCGGTATCGCAGGCCGAGGCGCCGACGCCGGCCGCGACCTTCACCGCCGACGGCAAGATGCAGTTCCCCAAGGACTACCGGACCTGGGTCTATCTCTCGTCGGGCGTCGACATGGTCTACACAGAAGGCGGGGGCGGCCAGATGCACGCCTTCGACAACGTCTTCGTCGATCCAGCCGCGTACCGCGCTTTCCAGCAGACCGGGACCTGGCCGGAGAACACCGTGCTGGTCCTCGAGATCCGCGGCGCCGAGGAGCACGCCTCGATCAACAAGGGCGGGCGCTCCCAGAGCAACCGGATGGCTGTCGAGGTACACGTCAAGGACACCGCACGCTTCAAGGGCGGCTGGGGCTTCTTCGGTTTCAATGGCGAGAAGCCGGCGACCCTGATGCCGCAGCAGGCGGCCTGCTACGCCTGCCATCAGGATCACGCCGCGGTGGACACCACCTTCGTGCAGTTCTACCCGACGCTCCTGCCGCTCGCGACGTCCAAGGCCACGCTCAGTGCGGCCTATCTGGCGGAGGAAAAGGCCAAGTCGGCGGCGAAATAGTCGCGGTATGATAATACCGTATCTCTAATTGTCTTGAAAAATAAGGACTTTTGGCAGTCGCGTCGCGCAGCAGCGTGTTGACAGTGCGCCGCGATTTGGGCATATGCCGCGCCTCACGCCGGGGCGCCCCTTTGCGCCCTGCAAGACTTACGGATCTGAACCCTATGCAGAAGACGACGGCTTCGCTGAAGCCCGCCGACGTCGAGAAGAAGTGGATCGTGATCGACGCCGAGAACGCCGTGGTCGGCCGTCTCGCGTCCTTCATCGCGATGCGCCTTCGCGGCAAGCACCGCGCCGACTACACCCCGCACGTCGATTGCGGCGACTTCGTCGTCGTCGTGAACGCCGACAAGGTGAAGTTCACCGGCAAGAAGCTGCAGGACAAGATCTACTACTGGCACACCGGCCACCCGGGCGGCGTCAAGCAACGCACCGCCGGTGCGATCCTCGGCGGCAAGTACCCCGAGCGGATCCTGGAGAAGGCCGTCGAGCGCATGCTGCCCAAGGAAAGCCCCTTGGCCCGCAAGCAGATGACGCACCTGCGCATCTACAACGCCCCTGAGCACCCGCACGAAGCCCAGAACCCCGAGACCATCGCGTTCGCCGATCTGAACGCCAAGAACGTGCGGAGCGCGTAGGACAGATGTCGGAAAACACCACTCCCGAAGCCACCGGCTTCGACGCCCTGAAGGGCCTGGGTACGCAAGCCGAGGACGTCGTCGTCCACGAGCGCAAGGTTGATGCACAAGGCCGCGCCTACGCCACCGGCAAGCGCAAGAACGCCATCGCCAAGGTCTGGATCCAGCCCGGCAAGGGCAAGATCACGATCAACGGCCGTGACCAGGAAGTCTATTTCGCGCGCCCCGTGCTGCGGATGATGCTGGCCCAGCCGATGGACCTCGCCGACCGCGCGGGCCAGTTCGACGTGATCGTCTCGGTGCAGGGCTCGGGCCTCTCGGGCCAGGCCGGCGCGATCCGCCACGGCATTTCCAAGGCCCTGACCTACTTCGAACCCGGCCTGCGCGCCGTGCTGAAGCCGCATGGCCTGCTGACCCGCGACAGCCGCGTCGTTGAGCGGAAGAAGTACGGCAAGGCCAAGGCCCGACGTTCCTTCCAGTTCTCGAAGCGCTAACCCGCGTAACGACAACTCACGTTACGGATCAGGGCGCTTCGGGAAACCGGAGCGCCCTTTTTCTTTGCCCAAATCCTGGCGAGGACCAAGCCATGGCCCACACAGTCTTCATCGATGGCGAAGCCGGCACCACCGGCCTGCAGATCCGCGAGCGGCTGGCCCGCCGCAGCGACCTGGAAGTGATCTCCATCGACCCCGCGCGGCGCAAGGACGCCGACGCGCGCGCCGAGCTCTTGAACGGCGTCGACGCCGTGGTGCTGTGCCTGCCCGACGACGCGTCCCGGGAAGCGGTGGCCATGGTCACCTCGAACAGCGTGCGCATCGTCGACGCCTCGACTGCCTATCGGGTCGCGCCGGACTGGGCCTATGGCTTCGCCGAGATGGACCGCGGCCAGCGCGCCGCCATCGCCGGCTCCACGAGGGTGAGCAATCCCGGCTGCTATCCGACCGGCTTCATCGGCCTGGTGCGGCCGCTGACCGCGGCGGGCCTGATCCCGGCCGACTTCCCGCTGACCGTCAACGCCATTTCCGGCTACTCCGGAGGCGGCAAGGGCCTGATCGAGGAGTTCGAGAAACCGGCGCCCCAAGGGACCAATGACGCCTTCCGCCCCTATGGCCTGACGCTCGCCCACAAGCACCTGCCGGAGATGCAGCGGCATGCGGGCCTGAAGCACCCGCCGGTCTTCGCGCCGGCGGTCGGCCGCTATGCCCAGGGCATGATCGTCGAGGTGCCGCTCCAGCTCTGGGCGTTGCCCGGCAAACCCGACCCCACCGACCTGCACGTCGCCCTGGAAGCCTTCTATGCGGGCGAGCAGTTCGTGACGGTGGCCAGCGGCGCCGAGTGCGCGTCGCTGCAAAAGGTCCGCGCGGGCGCCGGGGGCTACGTCGCCGACCTTGATCCCGAGACGCTGAACGGCACCAACCGGATGAAGCTCTACGTCTTCGGCAACGCCGAGGGCACGCAGGCGCGGCTGGTCGCGGTGCTCGACAATCTCGGCAAGGGCGCCTCGGGCGCGGCGGTGCAGAACCTCAACCTGATGCTGGGTCTCGACGAGGCGGCGGGCCTCTGAATCAGGGGTTGTAACCTTCGGGCGGTTTGGCGCGTAATCCAGGCATGGACACCCAAGCCCTTTCCCGCCGCCGCTTCCTGACCGCCACCGTCTTCGCCGTCGCGGCGCCGAGCCTGGCCGTCGCGGCGACCGCCGATCCCTACGCCAATTCGCCATTCCGAAAGCTCACCGACGCCGACTGGAAGAAGCGCCTTCCGCCGGCTTCCTATGAGGTCCTGCGCCACGAGGACACCGAGCGGCCGGGCTCCAGCCCGCTCCTGAACGAGCACCGCAAGGGCACGTTCCTCTGCATGGGCTGCGACCTGCCGCTCTTCAAATCGGAGTGGAAGTTCGAGAGCGGCACCGGCTGGCCCAGCTTCTACACCGCGATCGCCGGCGCGCTCGTCAAGAAGACCGACTTCAAGATCGGCGTGCCGCGCACCGAATACCACTGCGCCCAGTGCCTGGGCCACCAGGGCCACGTCTTCGACGACGGCCCCAAGCCGACCGGCCTGCGCTACTGCAACAACGGCGTCGCGACGAAGTTCGTCCCGGCGTAGGCGACGCCAAAGCCGCCCACATCTGTCATCCCGGACGGCCGAAGAGCCGATCCGGGACCCAGGGCTAAGCCAAGTGCAGTCGCCCCTGGGTCCCGGCTCACCGCTGCGCGGCGTCCGGGATGACAGGGGGTTTTGCCTAAAGCTTCTTGCCGCTCTTCGAGGGTGACGGCGAGGGCGAGGGGGAGGGCGTCTCCGACGGCGACGGCGACGGGGAGGGCGAGGTGGACCCTTCCTCCTGGTGGATGCTGCCCGAGCCCGAAATGTCGCTCTCCAATTTCGGCGGGTGGGTGAGCAGGGTGACGTCGCCGGATCCGGATACGTCCACCTTCGCCCACTCGGTCGGCGCAATGGTCGCCTCGCCGGAGCCGGCGATATCGACCTCGGCGCCCTTGGCTTTCAGCTTCCCGAGGTCGGCGTCGCCGGATCCTGAGATGTCGAGCTCCATCACATCGACCTCGCCCGCGGCGGTGACGTCGGCGTTGCCGGAGACGTCGATGCGCAGCCGGTCTTGCCTGTAGTCCGCGATCTCCAGGCTGGATGAGCCGTGGATGTTGAATCGGGTGATGTCGGGCGCGGTCATCACGATGGTGAGCTTGGAACCGTAGCCGCCGCGATGACGGCCGTGGTCGAAGCGGATGTGGCCGTTCTCGATCTCGATGTCGTTCACGGCGCGCTTCGAGCCGCTGATGGTGATCTTGGCCGGACCGGCCGCCTGCGTGTAGCGGACCTCGGCCGGCACCTCGATCTCCAGCGTGTCGCCGCCGGTCCAGGCCAGGTCGCGCGTCGTCTGCGGCCCGCTGTCGTCCGCCCAGTGGTGGTCACGCCGGTTGTCGCTGTCCCAATCCCAATCCCAGTCGCGGTCATGGAAGGCCCACCTGTGGTCCGTGCCCCAGCTCCAGGCCATGCGGCTCAGCGCTTCGGGGCCGCCGATGATGGTGGCGGCGGTGAACGTCGCCAGGCAGAGCACGCCGCCGGCGACGGCGATCATCACGAGGACGCGGATCATTGGAAGCCTCCGACAGGTTGCGGCTCAAGGGCAGGCTTCAGCAGCCGGTAGTGCAGGCGGCCATACCAGACCAGCGCGTTGACTAGCCCGATGGTGCAGATGACCAGGAGCGCGCCCAGCGAGGCGGCGCCGGACATCATGCCGATCCCGGCCAGGATCGCCACGACCGGTCCGCCAGGCAGGCCCGTGAAAGGACCGGCCGCGAATACCACGCCCCCGGCCAGGAAGACCGCGATCAGCGCCACCGCTATGCCGAAGATCGCGCCGCCGACGCCCATCAGGATCGGCAGCAGGATCAGGATGTCGATCGCGCCCAGGCCGAGCACCGCGAAGACCGCGGCGGCGGCGCCGGAGGGGTTGCGGTTTTGCTCCCACGCCTTCAGCCCGGCCTCGGCGCGAAGCTCGCGGGCCAGGCGGCCGGGATCGCCCAGCGCCGCGGCCACGTCTTCCTCGCTGCGTCCGGCGGCGACGCCGTCGGCGAAGTGGGTCTCATAGTCTGCGACGATGTCGGCGACCGTCTGGGCGGGGAGGCCGGCGAGGCCCTCCCGCAACCGGGCCATGAACGCCTGACGGGTCATTTAACCCCTCCTAGGATGCCGCTGACCGCCCCGGAAAAGGACGCCCAGGCGGCTTTCTGCGAGGCGAAGCTCGCCTTTCCGGCTTCGGTGAGCCGGTAGTATTTGCGCGACGGGCCGGCCGAGGACTCGACGAGATGGGTGTCCACTAGGCCGTCGTTCTGCAGTCGGCGCATCAGGGGATAGATCGTGCCTTCGCCCATGCCGATTGAATCGGAGAGGCGGCTGGCGATCTCGTAGGCGTAGCTTTCGTGCTGCGAGAGGAGGGCGAGCACGCAAAGCTCGAGCGCCCCTTTCTTCAGTTGGATCTCGATGGCTTCGGGCACGTCAGCGCCTCCTTGCGAGCCCTAGAGGTACGGCAAGGTAGTGGGCGGTGCAAGGTAGCTGGCATTAAACCTTAGTAACGTAACTTTCCCTCCCCAGAGGGGAGGGGTGGCGAGGCGAAGCCGAGACGGGTGGGGGAAGTGTGGGCCGGCGTGCTGAGTCACGCCTGAGCGCGAATTCCCCACCCTGGCCGCCACGCGGCCTGTCCCTCCCCATCGGGGAGGGAAGCTAGCTCCGCACCTTCACATAGGTCCCGGGCGCGTCGCCAAGCGGCTTCAGCGGACCCTTCGCGGGATCGCGGGCCGGGACCAGCTTGCCGGAGCGCGCCTTCAGCCACGTCATCCAGTGCGGCCACCACGACCCCGGCGTCTCGCTCGCGCCGGCCTGCCAGGCTTCCAGGCTGTCGGGCAGGGCGTCGTTGGTCCAGTGCTGGTACTTCTGCGCCACTGGGGCGTTGATCACGCCGGCAATGTGGCCCGAGCCCGCCATGGTGAAGGTCACCGGTCCGCCGAACAGCCTGGCGCCGCGATAGACCGACCGGGCCGGCGCGATGTGGTCCTCCTTGGACGACTGCACATAGACCGGCGTCTTCACCTTCGAGAGGTCGAGGGTGATCCCGTCCATCTCCAGCTCGCCCTTGGAGAGCGCGTTCTCGCCGTAGAACTTGCGCAGATAGAATAGGTGCAGCGTCTTCGGCATCCGCGTCTGGTCGGAATTCCAGAACAGGAGGTCGAACGGCTTCGGCTCCTTGCCCATCAGGTAGTTGGAGACGAAGAACGACCAGATCAGGTCATTGGCCCGAAGCGCGTTGAACGTGTCGGCCATGGTCTTGCCGGAGAGCACGCCGCCGCCGGCGTCCATCTGGCTTTCCAGGTCCTTCAGCCAGTCCTCGTTGGTGAACAGCAGGAGGTCGCCCGCTTCCGAGAAATCCTGCTGGGCCGCGAAGAAGGTCGCTGAAGCGATCCGCTTGTCCTCCTTGGCCGCCATGTGCGCCAGGGTGGAGGAGAGCAGGGTGCCGCCGATGCAGTATCCGACGGTGTTCACCTGTTCGACGCAGCACTGCTGCATCGCCGCCTGCGTTCCGGCGTAGATGCCCTCGCGCATGTAGTCTTCGAAGGTGCGGGTGGCGAGTTCGGCGGTCGGATTGACCCACGAGGCGACGAAGACCGTGATTCCCTGGCTCGCCAGCCAGCGGATCATCGAGTTCTCGGGGCGAAGGTCGAGGATGTAGAACTTGTTGATCCACGGCGGGAAGATCACGAGCGGGATCTCGCAGACCTGGTCCGTCGTCGGAGAAAACTGCAGCAGCTCGATGATTTCGTTGCGGAATACGACCTTGCCCGGGGCCGTCGCGACGTTCTCGCCGATCTTGAACATCTCGTAGTCGGTCTGGGCGATGGAGAGCTGGCCGCCCCCGCGTTCCAGGTCGGCGGTGAAGTTGTCCATGCCGCGCACCAGGCTCTCGCCGCCCGTCGCCATCACCTCGCGCAGCGCCGCGGGGTTGGAGGCCAGGAAGTTGGAGGGCGAGAAGGCGTCGGTGAGCATCTTCATGAAGAACTCGACGCGACGCTTGGCCATCGGATCGACGTCGGTCACCTCAGCGACCAGGCCGTTCATCCAGTTGGCGGTGAGCAGGTAGGACTGCTTGATCACGTCGAAGACCGGGTTGGCCTCCCAGTCGGGGTCGTTGAAGCGTTTGTCGCCCTTGGCCGGGCCCACAACGGGCTCCGTCGCCTCGCCGGAGATACGCCGCGTGGCGTTCTGCCAAAGGTCGAGATAGCGGGAGAAGAGGTCCGCCTGGGCGCGCATCAGGCGGTCGGGCTGGGCGGCGAGGCGGCCCATCACCTCGGTAAGAGCGGGCGCCACGTGGAACGGGTCCGGCGACAGCGCGGCGGGGCGATCGGCCTGGCGCAGCGCCATCTCGGCGATCGCGCCCTGGGCGGCAAGCGCGGCTCGCGCCAGGTTCGCGGAGAGCTTTTCCATCTGGGCGCGTTGGTCGGCGGTCAGGGCCGCGGTCGCCTCGAAGCCCGTCGAGGCCTGGATGGGCGGCGGCGCGTCGGGAATCGGGTGCGGCTTGGGCGTTGTCCCGTTGGCCGCCTTGGACGCAGCCTTGGCCTTATCGGCCTTCTTGCCGGTCTTGCCCTTGGCCGACTTGGCCTTACCGGCCTTGGACGGCGAGGTTTGCTCGCTCATGGGACGTTCCTCTCGGGCGAAAGCGCGCGCGCCCTTTCGCCATGATCGATGTTCGCATAAGACCGGGGCGGAGATGAAAGCGCCAGCCCGCCTTTTCGCAAACGCACGTCCAGCCGGCATGGCTGCGCGCCTCATGGCCTGCGCCGCTGTTTGCGCCCTGACGTCGGCCTGCGCCACGATCGGAATGTCCGACACCAAGATCGACCCGGCGTCGCCGGTGGCGGCCGATGTCGGAAAGATGGTCAAGGCCAACGCCACCTTCCCGAAGTTCACGCAGATCCCGCCCGTTCCGAAGGACGTCCGGCCGCCCAAATCCTATGGCGTGGCCGCCGCCGAGGTCGTGAAGGTCCGCGACCAGATGGTGGCCGCGACCGAACCCAACACCTGGACGCTTCAGGCCGGGGACGCCACCAGCACCTTCGCCGGCCAGGCCCGCGCCGCCGCCGGGCCTGAGCTCGCGCCCACCGATCCGGCGGTGACGGAGGCCTTCGCCAAGGAGCTCCGCAGGCGAGCTACCCCGCCTCCGCCGCCCAAGAGATAGGGGCCTGCGGAGGCTGAAAATTCATCGAACCATGGCTTGGCTGGCTCCTGCCCGGAGTCTATCCAGTGCCCGACCTCCGCATTGACGAAAGCCGCATCAGGGCGCCCCGCGGCGTAAGCGCTTCAAAATGACCCCCGATTTCCACCGCATCCGACGCCTCCCTCCCTACGTTCTCGAGGAGGTGAACCGCATCAAGGCCCGCCTGCGGGCCCAGGGCACCGACATCATCGACTTCGGCATGGGCAATCCCGACATGCCGACGCCCAAGCACATCGTCGACAAGCTGATCGAGACCGCCCGCGACCCCAAGGCCGGCCGTTATTCGGCCTCCAAGGGCATCGTCGGCCTGCGCCGCGCCATGGCCGGCTACTACGACCGGCGCTTCGGCGTGAAGCTGAACCCCGACACCGAGGTGATCGCCACTCTGGGATCGAAGGAGGGCTTCGCCAACCTCGCCCAGGCGCTCACCGCGCCCGGCGATGTCATCGTCTGTCCGAACCCCGCCTATCCGATCCACGCCTACGGCTTCATCATGGCCGGGGGCGTGATCCGTCACGTGCCGGCCCACTCGCCGGAAGAGTACCTGGCGGGCGTCAGCCGGGCGGTGAAGCATTCCGCGCCGCCGCCGACCGTGCTGATCCTCAGCTATCCGTCGAACCCGACGGCGCAGTGCGTCGACCTCGACTTCTATCGCGACGCCATCGCGCTGGCGAAGAAGCACGACATGCTGGTGATCTCCGACATCGCCTATTCGGAGATCTATTTCGACGACAACCCGCCGCCCTCGGTCCTGCAGATCGAAGGCGCCAAGGACATCGCCGTCGAGGTCAACTCGCTATCGAAGACCTACGCCATGGCGGGCTGGCGGGTCGGCATGGTGGTCGGCAACGAGCGCATCTGCTCGGCGCTGGCGCGGGTGAAGTCCTACCTCGACTACGGCGCCTACACTCCGATCCAGGTGGCCGCCGCCACCGCGCTGAACGGCCCGCAGGACTGCGTCGACGAGATCCGCGCCATCTACAAATCCCGCCGCGACGTGCTGGTGGAATCCATGAAGCGGGCAGGTTGGGACATTCCCTCGCCCTCCGCCTCGATGTTCGCCTGGGCGCCCGTGCCCGAGCAGTTCAAGGAGGCCGGCGCGCTGCTGTTCTCCAAGCTCCTGATCGAGGAGGCCGGCGTCGCCGTCGCCCCGGGCGTGGGCTTCGGCGAATATGGCGAGGGCTTCGTGCGCGTCGGACTGGTGGAGAACGAACACCGCATCCGCCAGGCGGCCCGCAACGTGAAGAAGTTCCTGGCCAACGCCGACGAGATCCTCGGCCGCGCCCACAACAGCCTGGCCGCCCAATGACCCGCCTTCGCCAAGGCTTCGGCGGGCAAGCCGGCGGGTCGATCCTTCGAAGCTCCGCCAGGAGCGTAGTAGGATGACCGATCGAAAAATCTCGCGGGTCGGGGTCGCCGGTCTCGGGACGGTCGGCGCGGGGCTGCTCACCTTCCTCTCCGAGCATCCGGACTTCGCTCCGGCCGGCGGGCGCGCCCAGGTCACCGGCGTCTCGGCGCGCTCGCGCTCGCGGCCCAGGCCCTTCGACATCTCCAACCTGCCGTGGTTCGACGATCCGGTGGCGCTGGCGACCTCTGCCGACGTCGACGTCTTCGTCGAACTGATCGGCGGCTCCGACGGCCCGGCCAAGGCCGCGGTCGAAGCGGCGCTGAACGCCGGCAAGCCGGTGGTCACCGCCAACAAGGCGCTGATCGCCGAGCACGGGGCGGAACTGGCGGCGCTGGCCGAGACCAAGGGCGTGCCGCTGCTCTTCGAGGCTGCCGTCATGGGCGGCGTGCCGGCGGTGAAAATCGTTCGGGAGGCCCTGGTCGGCGACGAGATCCGCTCGATCGCCGGCATCTTGAACGGCACCTGCAACTACATCCTGACCGAGATGGAGGCGACCGGCCGCTCCTTCGCCGACGTGCTCTCCGAGGCCCAGCGCCTGGGCTACGCCGAGAGCGACCCGACCATGGATGTCGGCGGCTTCGACGCGGCCCACAAGATCTCGATCCTGGCCGCGCTCGCTTTCGGCTGCGCGCCCAACTACGCCGCGGCCGAGATCGAGGGCATCGAGGGCGTCGACCTGCTCGACATCCAGCTCGCCCGCGACCTGGGCTACCGGATCAAGCTGGTGGCTTCGGCCGACCGCTCGCCGGACGGTGTGCTGGTCCGCGTGCACCCCTCGCTCGCCCCGCTCGCCCATCCGCTGGCCCAGGCCGGCGGCGCGCTGAACGCCCTCTTCATCGAGGGCGCACGGACTGGCCGCATCTTCATCCAGGGTCCAGGCGCCGGCGCAGGCCCAACGGCGGCCGCGGTCGCCGCGGACATCGCCGACGTCATGGCCGGCGCCGTCCGCCCGGTGTTCCAGGCCCCGGCCGGCAAGCTCACGCCGTTTACCCCGGTCGATCCCTCGAAGAGCATCGGCCGCGCCTATCTGCGCCTGCTGGTGAAGGACGAGCCCGGCGTCATCGCGGCGGTCTCCGAGACCCTCGCCGAGGCCGGCGTCTCCATCGAGAGCTTCCTGCAAAAGCCCATGGAGAACGCCAGCGGCGTGCCCATCGTGCTCACAACGCATGCGGTGGCGGAATCCGTGCTGACGACTGCGATCGAACGGATCGCGGGCCTGCCCGCCGTGCTAGACAAACCTCGACTGTTGCGCATCGCGCGCATCTGAGAATCCAAAGATAAGAGCCTGCGCCCCAAGGGCGTCGCTGGCGGGAGACGCTGAGAGATGAGTTCCGAAGTTCTGGACCGCAGCCTGGTGCTGGACGCGGTCAGGGTGACCGAGATCGCCGCCATCGCCGCCTGGAAGCTCGTTGGCCGCGGCGACGAGAAGGAAGCCGATCAGGCCGCCGTCGACGCCATGCGCACGGCGCTGAACGACCTGGATATCGACGGCGAGATCGTCATCGGCGAGGGCGAGCGCGACGAGGCGCCCATGCTCTACATCGGCGAGAAGGTGGGGAAGGGCGGCAAGCACAAGATCGACATCGCCCTCGACCCGCTGGAAGGCACCACGCTGACCGCCAAGGCCATGGCCAACGCTCTGGCCGTGATGGCCTGGGCGCCGAAGGGCACCATGCTCAACGCGCCCGACACCTACATGGACAAGATCGCCTGCGGGCCGGGCTATCCGGCTGGGATCATCGACCTCGACAAGTCGCCGTCCGACAACGTCAAGGCGCTGGCCAAGGCCAAGGGCGTCGATCCGTCCGAGATCACCGTCTGCGTCCTCGACCGGCCGCGCCACGCCGACATCATCGCCAACCTCCGCGAGGTCGGCGCGCGCGTCTACCTGATCACCGACGGCGACGTGGCCGGCGTGATGAACACCGCCGACCCCGAGACCGGCGTCGACCTCTACGTCGGCTCCGGCGGCGCCCCCGAAGGCGTCCTGGCCTGCGCGGCGCTCAAGTGCGTCGGCGGCCAGTTCCAGGGCCGACTGGTGTTCCGCAACGCCGACGAGCGGGCGAGGGCGGCCCGCGTGGGCATCACCGACCTCGATAAGAAGTACGACCTGCACGAGATGGTCCGCGCCGACGCGATCTTCGCCGCCACCGGCGTCACCAACGGCGCGCTCCTGGACGGCGTCCGCCTCGAAGGCGGCTTCGTCCACACCCACACCCTGGTGCTCAACTCCGCCACCCGCACCGCGCGCGAAATCCGGATGAAGCGGCCGGTCTAGGCCGGGGAATCCGCCCTGCGGACATAGTCGCCCAGATTGTCGATCATCGAGGCCTGGGCCTCGGTGCGCCATTGCAGGCGGATCTGATCCTCGGCGCGGCCGTCGGGCGACACGAAGAGGCTCAGGCCGTCTTCGTAGGGCAGGAAGCTGTGGCCGAGGAAGATCCAGCTCTCTCCTGCCGGGTGCGGGTCTCCGTCGAAGTCGCGGAACTCGGCGGTGACGACGTAACGCACGCCGAGTTCCAGGTGCAGGAAAGGGCCGCCCTTGAAGAGCTTGGCCGTCTCGTCCGTCGCGCCTGAGGCTGAAGACGCGGGCGTGTAGAACCCCCAAACGCCGTTCGAGAGCTCCGCCGCGGCGAACCGGATTGGCGGCGACCCGTCGAGCTCAAGGACATCGAAACTGTGGGCCTGCTGTGGGTGGGCTGGATGCGGCAGCCGCAACTGCGGCGCGCCCGAGGACCGCCAGGGTCGCCCCCAGACGTCCTGGCCGGCGATCTGCAGGCCGTCGTTCTCGAAGCCCAAATGGACGCTTCGCCAGCCGTTCGCCTCCAGAACCGGCGGCTGCGGCGGCGGCGGGCGAGGTTTTGCGATCTTCGCCGCCGACGTGGCGGCCGCGGAGGGCCGGCCCAGGACCCGGCGGATGCGGAACCCGAGCCAGAACCCGACGCCGCAGACCACCAGCCAGGGGATGATCACGAAGGCGCCGATCAGCATGAAGCCCATCACCGCGTGCTCGATGAGCTTCGGCTGCGGCGGCCGCGTCGCCGCCTCGAACGCCACCACGCCGACGTACACCAGCGCCGGCGACGCCAGCCACATGAGGATGAACAGCCCGCGCCAGCGCCTAGGCGCAAGCACGATCACCAGCGCCGCCCCGATCACCGCGGCCGCGGTCACCAGCAACAATGAGGGTAAGTTATCCCCGTCCATCCCGAGGCCAGCCTACACCAATCGCGCCGGCCAGCGCCTGCGCGGAAAAGCGGCCGCTCCTAGCTAGTCGGCCCCCACCCTGTCCTAAAACTGTCGTCCACGCTGGATAGGGTGGCCGATGGTGCGCGCGGGGGCGAAGACGTGGAGCGGTGCTTTGCACGCGACGAACTCGCCGGACGCGACGGCCGGCTTCCTCTCAGGTGACGAACTTGCGCTCGAGCGCCTGAGGCGCACCTTCGACTGCGCCCCCGTCGGGATCACCTTCATCAATCCGGCGGGCGTGTTCATCGACGTCAATCCAGCGT
The DNA here is from genome assembly GCA_050729355.1 of Phenylobacterium sp. Lineage (GTDB taxonomy): Bacteria > Pseudomonadota > Alphaproteobacteria > Caulobacterales > Caulobacteraceae > Phenylobacterium. The sequence continues at coordinate 14,736 of JBOHKZ010000482.1, forward strand.
TCTGCAAGATGCTCGCGTACGACCATGAAGACCTATGCGGCCGACGATTCCACGAGGTCACCCACCCGGAAGACATCGACCCAAATCAGAGGTTGCTCGATCGGCTCGCCTCCGGCGAGATCGACGGCTATCGGATGCAGAAGCGCTTCCTGCGCGCCAGCGGCGAGGTGGTCTGGGCCGATCTGACGGTCTCGGTCCTCAGGGATCGGTCCGACCGCGTGCTCAACTTCATCTCGATCATCCTAGACATCGGCGAGACCAAGCAGCAGGAGGATCGCCTCCAATTCCTGCTTCATGAGCTCGGCCACAGGTCCAAGAACCTGCTGACGGTGATCCGGGCGACCGCGCACCGCATCGCGGCGTCGAGCACCTCCGTAAAGGGCCTGCTCGGCGCCCTCGAGGACCGGCTTTTGGGCTTGGCGGCGTCCCAGGAGCTGCTGGTGGGCGTCGGCCGTCAGACCGAGCTGGTGGAGCTCATCCGCAAGCAGGTCGCCGCCTTCGTGCCCCTGAACGACGGCCGGGTGGATATCCAGGGTCCGAGCGTCGTCCTGGGTCCCAGCGCGGCCAACACCGTCGGAATGGCGCTGCACGAACTCGCCACCAACGCCTGCAAATATGGCGCGCTCTCTGTGATCGACGGCGAGATCAGCGTCAGTTGGACCCTGGAGGCCGGCGAACTCTTCATGGAGTGGTGCGAGCGCGGCGGCCCAGCGGTATCGCCGCCGGCGCGCCGCGGCTTCGGCCGAAACGTCATCGAACGCTCCGCGGAAAGCCTGGGCGGCACGGCGACGCTCGCCTTCGATCGCGAGGGGGTCTCGTGGCGGCTCAGGGCGCCGGACACCGGATTGTCGCTCTGACCAGCGCGCCCGCCACCCCTCCGTCCGCTTTTGTCGCACCACGCGTCCACACCCTAGACCCCGCACCCCGCTGGCGACTCGCGCTCCGGGGGCCGATAGTGCGTGGCTTGGATGGAGTGGCGCGTGGCCGACGGCAATCCTCAGCTTGGCTATCTCGGCGTCTCGCGCTCGCTCTCGGGCCGGCTGTGGCGCGAGCGGGCGGCTGACGCGGACCTGGTGCGCCGCCACCAGCTTTCCCTCGGCCTCTCCGAGCCCCTGGCGCGCGCCCTGGCGGCTCGTGGCGTGCTCACCGGGGAGGGCGAGACCTACCTCAACCCGACGCTGAAGGCGCTCTTCCCCGACCCCTCCAGTTTCATGGACATGGATCGCGCGGCCGCCGTGCTGCTCGACGCCCTGGAACGACGCAGGCCGATGGTGGTGTTCGCCGACTATGACGTGGACGGAGCATCGTCCGCCGCCCAGCTGGTCCGCTGGTTCCGCGCCATGGGCCACGAGCTGCCGATCTATGTGCCGGACCGAATCGTCGAGGGCTACGGCCCGTCGCCGGCCATCTTCCGCCACCTGAAGGACCAGGGCGCCGAGCTGGTGGTCACCGTCGACTGCGGCGCCGCGGCCCACGACGCACTCGCCTGCGCGGCCGAGATTGGCCTCGAGGTCGTGGTGATCGATCACCACCTGATG
>JBOHKZ010000483.1:0-3208 GCA_050729355.1 Phenylobacterium sp.
GTCTTCTTCGGCGGCGACGCGGCGTTCGGGCCCAAGAACATTATCTGGGCCGTGGCGCACGGCCACGACGCGGCCGTCTCCATCGACAAGTTCTGCCAGGGCCAGGACGTCTCCATCAGGCCCCCGCCGGAGTTCTCCCTCGTCAGCCAGAAGATGGGCATCCACGAGTGGAGCTATGACAACGATATCGCCAACGATCGCCGCTACGCGGTCCCGCTGCGCGAAAAGGAAGTCGCGCTGAAGGACGTGCGGATGGAGGTCGAACTCGGGTTCGACAAGGCCACCGGCTACCTGGAGGCCGAGCGGTGCCTGAACTGCGACGTCCAGACGGTGTTCGCCGACAACCTCTGCATCGAATGCGACGCCTGCGAGGACATCTGTCCGGTGGACTGCATCACCTTCACCTCGGAGAGCGAGGAGGGGGATCTGCGGACCCGCCTTAAGGCCCCGTCCACGAACCTGGAGCAGGATCTATACGTTTCCGGATCGCTGGCTACAGGTCGCGTGATGGTCAAGGACGAGGACGTCTGCCTGCACTGCGGCCTCTGCGCCGAGCGGTGCCCGACCGGAGCCTGGGACATGCAGCGCTTCACACTCGAGATCACGCATGCGGGGGCGGCATGCCAATCCCGGTAGGCTCTACTTCGGTGAAACCTGGCGCGGCGAAATCCGGCGCGACGATCGTCAACGACTTCGTGGTCAAGTTCGCCAATGTGAACGGCTCAGGCTCGGCCAGCGCCAACGGCATGTTCGCCAAGTCGATCCTGCGCTGCGGCGTGCCGGTGGCGGCCCGCAACATCTTCCCATCGAACATCCAGGGCCTGCCGACCTGGTTTGAAGTCCGGGTGACCGAGGCCGGGCATCTGGGCCGGCGCGGCGGCGTGGACCTGATGGTGGCCATGAACCCGCAGACCTGGGACCGTGATGTCGCCGAGATCGAGGCCGGCGGGGTCCTCTTCTACGATTCCACCAAGCCTCTGCCGCCGTCCAAGTTCCGCGACGACATCACCGTGATCGGCGTGCCTCTGACGGCGATGTGCAACGAGAAATACCAGCTGCCCCGCGAGCGGCAGCTCTTCAAGAACATCGTCTACGTCGGCGCGCTGGCCGCGCTCCTGGGCATCGACCCCGCGGTGATCGAGCAACTGCTGGCCGAGCAGTTCGTGGGCCGCGCCAAGCTGATCGCCGCCAACGTCGAGGCCCTGCACATGGGCGTCGACTATGTGAAGCAGAACCTTGAGCCGCTGCGGCTGCAGGTCCGCAAGTCCGACAAGGTGGGCGACCGGATCTTCGTCGAGGGCAATGCGGCGGCCGCCCTTGGCGCGGTCTATGGCGGCGCGACGGTCTGCGCCTGGTATCCGATCACGCCCTCGACCTCGCTGGCCGAAGCCTTCACCGGCTACTGCGAGGACCTGCGCAACGAGCCTGAGACCGGCAAGGCGCGCTACGCCATCGTCCAGGCGGAAGACGAAATCGCCTCGATCGGCATCGTGGTGGGGGCCGGGTGGAACGGTTGCCGGGCGTTCACCGCCACCTCCGGCCCGGGCATCTCGCTGATGACCGAGTTCATCGGACTTTCCTATTTCGCCGAGATCCCCGCGGTGATCTTCGACGTGCAACGGGGCGGGCCCTCGACGGGCATGCCAACCCGGACGCAACAGGCCGACCTGGTGGCGGCGGCCTACGCCGGTCACGGCGACACCAAGCATCCGCTGCTCTTCCCTGCCGACCCTGGCGAATGCTTCGAGATGGGCGCGCTGGCGTTCGACCTGGCGGACCGGCTCCAGACCACGGTCTTCGTGATGCTCGATCTCGACATCGGCATGAACGAGTGGCTGACCCAGCCCTTCGCCTGGGACGACAAGCGCCGGCTCGACCGCGGCAAGGTGCTCAGCCACGACGAGCTGGAGGCCGGCGTCGAGTTCGGCCGCTACCTCGACGTGGACGGCGACGGGATCCCCTATCGCACCTATCCGGGCTCCCACCCGTCCAAGGGCGGCTATTTCACCCGCGGCACCTCGCGTGACCCCTACGCGCGCTACTCGGAAGAGGGCGCGGTCTACGTCGACAACATGCAGCGCCTGCTACGCAAGTTCGAGGGCGCCAAGGCGATCATGCCGGCCCCGGTCCGCCGCGACGCCAAACGCAAGGACCCCAAGGCCAGGACGACCGACGGGGTGCTCTACTTCGGCTCCACGACGCCTGCGATGCACGAGGCGCTGGACGCCCTGGAGGCGCAGGGTCGCCACCTGGACGCGATGCGGGTGCGAGGCTTCCCCTTCGCCCATGAGGTCGACGAGTTCATCGCCTCGCACGACCGGATTTTCGTGGTCGAACAGAACCGCGACGCGCAGCTGCGCTCCATGCTGGTGAACGAGGGCGAGATCGACCCGGGCAAGCTGGTGCCGGTGCTGCACTACGACGGCACGCCGATCACCGCCCGGTTCATCGCCGGCAAGATCGCGCAACTGATGGCCGTGGGCCAGATCGAGGCTGCGGAATGACCTACATCCTCAAGCCCCAGCTGCATCACCCGAAGCTGGCCGAGAACAGCCTCGGCTTCACCCGCCGCGACTACGAGGGCAAGGTCTCCACGCTCTGCGCCGGCTGCGGCCACGACTCGATCTCGTCCGCCATCATCCAGGCCTGCTACGAGCTGGAGCTGCCGCCGCACCGGATCGCCAAGCTTTCCGGCATCGGCTGCTCCTCGAAGACCCCCGACTACTTCCTGGGCGCAAGCCACGGGTTCAACACCGTGCACGGGCGTATGCCCTCGGTGCTGACCGGCGCGAACCTCGCCAACAAGGACCTGATCTACCTGGGCGTCTCCGGCGACGGGGATTCGGCCTCGATCGGCCTTGGACAGTTCGCCCACGCCATCCGGCGCGGCGTGAACATGCTCTACATCGTCGAGAACAACGGCGTTTACGGGCTGACCAAGGGCCAGTTCTCGGCCACCTCGGACAAGGGCTCGAAATCCAAGCGCGGCGTGGTCAACCACGACGCCGGCATCGACCTCGTGGGCATGGCCCTGCAGCTGGGGGCCACCTTCGTCGGCCGCTCGTTCTCCGGCGACAAGGACCAGCTCGTGCCGCTGATCAAGGCCGGGCTGGCGCACAAGGGCGCCGCCTTCATCGACTGCATCTCCCCTTGCGTGCAGTTCAACAACCACGCCGGTTCGACCAAGAGCTTCGACTATGTGCGCGAG
>JBOHKZ010000484.1:0-4288 GCA_050729355.1 Phenylobacterium sp.
GTAAGCACCGCCAACGCCAGCCCGAAACCTATGCGTCGATTCATGTCGCCCCCTTGCCAGGAGGCAAACCTATCGCGCGCCCGCGCCGCGAGCCAACACGATCCGCTGATGGCGAGCGCACATGGAAAGAGGGCGGCGTCCCGGTTGCCCGAAACACCGCCCTCTGAACCAGATCCGTTGGGGGATCTGAGCCTTCGAGGTCGAGGTTTGCTCTAGGCTTCGCGGGGTTGCCCCAGCTCGGCTTCGAATGGACCTCGGTGTCCCCTGGGATGGAAGAGAACCGGGTCGCCCCTGTCTGCTCGATCCCGGGAGCCTCTTGCCCGCTCCGCGTCCCGGTTTCCCGTTCCGCCGCGCCGCAGTCCCTCTCGACAAGTTGAGAGTTGCGCCGATCCCGGACGGGCGCAACAGCCCCTCGCGCCGGGCCTGTGAGCGGTCCTCGGGGTCGTCAGTGGACCGCTTGTGGACAAGCCCGGGACGCCTCCCGAAAGCCGAGCAAGTTCAAGCGCCCCCGGCTTATCCTCAGCAAAGCGGTGGAGACCGGGCTCAGCCTGCGCTGGCCGTCGCTTTCGGGGCCCGGCGAACCTCGACGACCCGCACGCGGGCGCCGTCCAGCACCAGGGCCAGTTCGCCGCGCTTCAGCTTGAGCGCGTCCTCGCCGAAGGCTTCACGCCGCCAGCCCTTCAGCGCCGACGTGTCGGCCTCGTCGTCGTTGGCGATGAGCTCCAGATCGCTGACCGTGGCGATCAGCTTGGACGCCACGCCCGCCTCTTCCGCGCGCGCCTTCAGCAGCACCTTCAGCAGTTCCACCACGGCGCCGGCCGCCGGCGAAGGCGCAGTGCGATTGCGCTCGATCACGGGAGCGTAGGCCTCCGGATCCTTTAGCGCCTCGCGGATCGCGGCCAGCAGGTCCGGTCCGAAGCGCGAGCCCGAGAAACCCTTGGGCACGGAGCGCAGTCGGTCGAGCTGGTCGGCGTCAGTGGGCGCCTGGGTGGCGACCTCGTCGATCGCCTCGTCCTTCAGGATCCGCCCGCGCGGCTGGTCACGGGACTGCGCCGTGCGCTCGCGCCAGGCGGCCACGGCCTTGTAGACCGCCATATATTTCGACGTGTGTTTGCGCGGCCGCAGGCGCTTCCAGGCGTTCTCCGGCTCCACGTCATAGACCGCGGGGTCGGTGAGATTGGCCATTTCGTCAGTGACCCAACCGATGCGCCCGTCTTTTTCCAGGCGCTCACGCAGGATCGGATAGAGCGCCGCCAGGTGGGTCACGTCGGCCAGGGCGTAGGTGAGCTGGTTGTCGGAGAGCGGCCGGCGCGCCCAGTCGGTGAACCGCGAGCTCTTGTCGAGCTCGATCTTCAGCATCTGGCGGACCAGGGCGTCATAGGCGATCTGCTCGCCGAAGCCCGCCGCCATGCCCGCCACCTGGGTGTCGAACAGCGGCCGCGGCATGGCGTTCAGGTTGTTGAAGATTTCCACGTCCTGCCGCGCCGCGTGGAAAACTTTCAGGATGGTCTCATCCCGCATGATTTCCAGGAACGGCTCCAGGTCGATTCCCTCGGCCAGAGGGTCGATGCACGCCTCCGCACTCCCGGCGGCGGCCTGGATGAGGCAGAGTTTCGGCCAGTAGGTCGTCTCTCGCATGAACTCGGTGTCCACGGCGACGAAGGGCTGGCCTTTGAGCTTGGCGCAAAACACCGCCAGTTCTGCGGTGGTCGTAATCGGAGTCATCGACTAGCTATAGCCCCGCGCACGGCCGAGTCTGCAAGTGCTGTCGCGCGTCTCGTGCATTTCTTCAAAGGCGTTTGCGATGTCCGACCGGCCGAACGGTCTCACCTATGCCCAGGCGGGCGTCGACATCGATGCCGGCGCCGCCCTCGTCGAACGCATCAAGCCGCTGGCCAAATCGACCCGGCGCGCGGGCGCGGAAGCCTCGCTGGGCGGGTTCGGCGCGTTGTTCGACCTGAAAGCCGCCGGCTACGACGATCCCCTCCTGGTCACCACCACGGACGGCGTCGGCACCAAGCTGAAGGTCGCCATCGAAACCGGTATCCACGGCACGGTGGGCATCGACCTGGTGGCCATGTGCGTCAACGACCTGCTGGCCCAGGGCGCCGAGCCGCTGATGTTCCTGGACTATTTCGCCACCGGAAAGCTGGACGTCGAGGCCGCGGCCACCGTGGTCGCCGGCATCGCCGAGGGCTGCCGCCAGTCCGGCTGCGCCCTGGTGGGCGGCGAGACCGCCGAGATGCCGGGAATGTACGCCGAGGGCGATTACGACATGGCGGGGTTCTGCGTCGGCGCCGTCGACCGAGACAAGGTCCTGCCGCGCATGGCCGACCAAAAGCCCGGCGACCTGCTGATCGGCCTGGGATCGAGCGGGCCGCACTCCAACGGCTATTCGCTGGTCCGGCGGATCGTCGAGCGCTCGGGGCTGGCCTGGGACGCGCCCGCGCCGTTCGAAGAGGGCAAGACGCTGGCGCAGGCCCTGCTCGCCCCCACCCGCATCTATGTGAAGACCGTGCTGCCGCATCTGAAGGCCCGCCGGATCAAGGGTCTGGCCCATATTACCGGCGGCGGCCTGATCGAGAACCCGCCGCGGGCGATCGCCGAGGGCCTGGTGGCGAAGTTCGACTGGGAGGCCTGGGCGCTGCCGCCGGTCTTCGCCTGGCTGCAGGAGGTGGGCGGCGTTTCCGACCACGAACTGCGCCGCACGTTCAACTGTGGCGTCGGCCTGATGCTGATCGTCGATCCGCACGACCTGCCCGACGTCCTCGAGGGCCTGGTGCGGGACGACGAGGACGCCTTCGTGATCGGCGAACTGGCCGCCGCCGAATGAACCGGGCCGCGTTCCTGCTGACGGGCGCCCTGCTCTTGGCGAGCGCGGCCGCGGCCCAGACCATCCCAAGCCCGCAGTCCGCCGGGTACACCCAGCTCTTCATCAGCCCCTGCGGCGAGCCCTATCGCGGCCGCGCCGGCGATCCCTATCCGGTCGCCCTGTGGTTCAAGCAGGCCGACGCCAATCACGACGGCGCGATCGACAAGGCCGAGTTCCGCGCCGATCACGCCGGCTTCTTCGACGCCCTCGACAGCGACGCGAACGGGGTCATCGACGGACCCGAGGTCTCCTTCTACGAGAAACGCGTCGTTCCCGACGTCTTTCACCCCGAACTGATCGGCATGGCGATCGGCCCGATCCTGGCCCAGTACGCGCCGCAGGGGACCATCAACGAGCCCAAGCGCCGCCAGCCTCGGGAGTATGTCGGCGCAGCCGCCTATGGCCTGCTGGCCGAGATCGAGCCGGTGCGCGCCGCCGACACCGACCTCAACGGCCGGGTCAGCAAGCAGGAATTCCTGGAGGCCGCCGACCGCCGCTTCGCGCGCCTCGACAAGAACGCCGACGGCAAGCTGGAACTGGCCGAGCTGCCGAAAACCGCGGCCCAGACGGATCGGTGATGCGGGCGCCCGGATATCTCCTCGTCGCGGGGCTCCTTACGATGACCGCCCCGGCACAGGCTCAGAGCCTTCCCGAGGCGCAGACCTTCGTCGCCGGGCTCTATAGCGCCTATCAGCGGAAGCCCGACCCGGACTACTTGGGCAAGCAGATCGGGCAGGTCTTCGCGCCCGACCTGATCGCCCTGATCAAGCGCGAGGCGGCCAGCGTGCCCAAGGGCGATGTCGGCGCGCTGGACGGCGACCCCATCTGCGACTGCCAGGACTGGCAGATCTCGAACATCGAGGTGGCGGTCAGTGCACCGAAGGCCGGCGTCGCGCAGGCTGACGTCCGCTTCCGCAATGCCGGCGAGGCCCGGCAGGTGCGGCTGGACCTCGTCGCGGTTCAGGGGCGCTGGCGAGTCGGGGACGTGCACACTCCGGAGATGCCCAGCTTGGCGAAGTTGCTTCAGGACAGCATTGCCCAGAACGCCACGGCCGCTCGCCGCTAGCTAGCGCAGGGCGGCGTTCAGCTTTTCCAGCGCGGCTGCGCCCGGCACCAGCTCCGCCTCGGCCAGCTGGTTCAGCGGTGTGTCGACGGTCTCCAGGCTGTCGTGCAGATCGCCGGCCTTGGGATCGATGTAGAGCAGGCCGGTGACCACCTGCCCCCTCGCCTGCCGGGCCTGCAGATAGCCCAGCGCCTGGGCGCGGTTGTTGGGATTGTAGAGGTCGGCGAGCTTGTGCAGCGACAGGATCGAGCCGTCGTGCTGCGCCACCGTGACCGTCTCGCCCGGCGCATACTTCACATGGATCGGATCGCGTGCGCTGATCACGTCCAGCCGGTTCACCGCCTCGTTGTGCT
>JBOHKZ010000485.1:0-3323 GCA_050729355.1 Phenylobacterium sp.
GGCCGCGTTCTTCAGGTGCGGGATGCACGCCTTGGACGTCACGTAGGTCCCGCGCGTGTTGATCTGGTGCATCAGATCGTAGCGCTTCATGTCGGTCTGCAGCGTGCCGGTGAGCTGGATGGCCGAGGCGTTGTTCACGCAGATATCGATGCCGCCGAACTTCGCCACGGTCGCGTCGACCGCCGCCTGCACCGAGGCCTCGTCGCGCACGTCGACGATCAGCGGCAGGGCCTTGCCGCCGGCGTCTTCGATCTCCTTGGCCGCCGTATAGATCGTGCCGGGCAGCTTCGGATGCGGCTCGGCGGTCTTGGCGGCGATGGCGACGTTGGCCCCGTCGCGGGCGGCCCTGAGCGCGATGGCCAGGCCGATGCCGCGGCTGGCGCCGGTGACGAACAGGGTCTTGCCTTGCAGGCTCATGACTTCACTCCCGTGGTCTCTTCGCTGAGCGTCCAGAGGCGGTCGGCGGCTTCCGGATCCAGCGCGTGCGGGGCCACCCCGAACCGGTTCCCGGCCACGTAGGTCTCCGCCTCGGCGAGGTTCTCCAGATAGAGCCCGCCAACGCCTTCCAGTTCCTCGCCCGTCGCCGCCCAGATGCTGGTCGAGGCGCCCTGTGCGGGCGTCTTGAAGCCGACGGCCAGGACTCCTTCTTCGTTCATCCAGCCCATGGCGATCATCTCCTCGCGCGGCAGGTGGCGCTGCAGCGGGGTCATGATGCCGCCCGGCATCACGGCGTTGGCGGTGACGCCCCTGTCCTTGAACCGCCTGTGGAAACCCACGCCGAACAGCGAATTGGCGGTCTTCGACTGGCCGTAGGCCTGCCACTTCTCATAGGGCCGGTTGCGGTAGTTCGGGTCGTCGAAGTCCACGCCGCCGCGCAGGTGGCCGATGGACGACAGCGACACCAGCCGCGCCGTCTTGCCCGCCTCGGCGCCGTTCATCAGCGCCTGCGCCAGGCCGACGCCCAGCGCGAAATGTCCGAAGTGGTTGGTGCCGATCTGCATCTCCAGGTCGTCGGCGGTGTAGGCCTGCGGACAGGCCATCACGCCGGCGTTGTTGATCAGCATGTGCAGCGGCTTGCCGCCCCAGGCCGCCGTGAACGCCTTGACGGTCGCCAGGTCCGAGAGGTCGAGCACGCCGACCGTGGCCCGCTCCGCGCCGACCTCGCCGTTGATCTGCGCGGCGGCTTCCTCGCCCAGCGCCTTCTTGCGCACCGCGATGACCACGTCCGCGCCAGCCCCGGCCAGCGCCCGCACCGTCTCGATGCCGATGCCAGTGGCCCCACCGGTGACGATGGCGGTCTTGCCCGAAAGGTCCTTGCCCTTCAGCGCCACCGACGCGTCGGTGAACATGTCCAGCCCGGCGTTGATCGGCATCTCACGCCACCTTGGAGAAGTCGGGCGCGCGCTTCTGGGCGAAGGCCGCGAAGGCCTCCTTGGCTTCCGGCGACTTGAGCTGGGCGGCGAAGTGCTTGCCCTCCTCGGCCATCCGCTCGGCGATCGCGGCGGGGTCGCGCATCAGTTGCTTGGTCAGCGCCACGGACGCCGGCGCGCGCGACGCCACGGCTTCGGCGGCGGCGCGGGCCTTGGCGCGCAGCTCGGACGCCGGCACCGCGGCGTTGGCGATGCCCCAGGCCTCCGCCTTTCTGCCGTCCACCGCCTCGCCCAGCACGAACATCGCAAACGCCCGCGCATGGCCGATCCGCGCCGGCAGCAGCATCGAGGACGCCGCCTCTGGAACCAGCGCCAGGTTCACGAACGGCGTGGTCAGGAGCGCGTCCTCGGCCACATAGACGAGGTCGCAGTGCAGCAGCATGGTGACGCCGACGCCCACCGCACGGCCGTGCACCGCCGCGACCAGCGGGATCTTCGCCCGGCCCAGCGCGATCAGCAGCGGGTTGCCGCTCTCGCGGGCCTGGTTGGCCGTCGTGTCTCCGGCGTTCACCGCGGCGAAGTCCGCCAGGTCGTTGCCGGCCGTGAAGATGTCGCCGTTCGCCTGGATCAGCACGCAGCGGATGTTCGGGTCGTCGTTCGCCCCGTCGATGCCGTCGGCCAACGCCTGGTACATGGCCCGCGTCAGGGCGTTCTTCTTGTCCGGCCGGTTGATGGTGAGCGTCAGCACGCCCCCCGAAAGCTCGCTCAGCACATGCTCGGACATTGGGGTTTCCTCGTTATGCAGTCTTACGGCGTACGCCTTACGCCGCCGCTTGGTACCAGTCGACGCCGTTCTGATCGCGCGTCCGCACCGCCTGGCCGCGCGCCATCAGGCAGTTGAGATGCGCCAGGCTCTCGCCGGTCGCCAACCCCAGCAGGTTCTGGTCGATGGTCCGCCGGAAGAGCACGTGGAACACGTCCACCACCCGCTTGGGCTCGACGATCAGCGCATGCAACCGGGCCAGGCCCCGCTCATGCCCGCCGATCAGGTGGTCGATCCGCGCGTGCAGGCCATGGAACGGGTCGTTGTGCGCCGGCAGCACCAGCACGTCGTCGGGGATCTTGGTCTTGATCCTGGCGAGCGACGTCAGCCAGTCGGTCAGCGGGTCGCCGTCCGGCTCCGTCGGGAACACCGAGACGTTCGAGGAAATCCTCGGCAGCACCTGGTCGCCGGAGATCATCAGCCTCAGCTCGGGACAGTGCAGGCAGGCGTGCTCGGGGCTGTGGCCGGAGCCCACCACCACGCGCCACATCCGCCCGCCGATCTCGATCTCGTCGCCGTCGTTCAGCCGGTGGAAGCTGTCCGGCAGGGCGTGCAGGCCGCGGCCGAACCCGCCGAAGCGGGCCTTGTAGTGCTCCAGCGCATCCTCGTCCCAACCGGCCGCCCGGAAGAACCGGATGGCGTCCTCAGGCGCCTCGCGCCCGGTGTCGGCGGCCAGCGAGCGGCAGGTGGTGAACTCCAGCCGGGTGATCCACAGCTTGGCGTCGAACTTGCGCGTCAGATAGCCGGACATGCCGATGTGGTCGGGGTGCATGTGGGTGACGAACACCCGGCTGACGGTCTTGCCGGCCAGGTCGCCCTGGAACGCCGCGCGCCAGGCGTCGCGCGTCGCGGTGCCGCCCATGCCGGTGTCGACGATCGCCCAGCCGTCGTCCTCCTCGATCGCCCAGACGTTGATGAAGCCCAACGCTCCGCCCAGCGGCATCCGCAGCCACTTCACGCCCGGCGCGATGTCCATCGCCGCGCCGCCGACCTTCACGCCCTCCTCGAACGGATAGTTGAGCTTCGGCCGCGGATGGTCGGGGATCGCCGTGTCTTCCAGTCCGTCACTCAAAACGCCGCTCCCGCTACTGCCCGTCCATTTTCGACCGCCCCGCCGGCCAGCGCAAACG
>JBOHKZ010000486.1:0-4122 GCA_050729355.1 Phenylobacterium sp.
GGTGGGGTCGTAGAAGCTGTAGACCAGCGACAGGCCGTCGGCGAGGACGTCGACCAGCACGCAGGCGATCAGGTCGCCGGGGCCGCGGTCCTGCGAGCGCAGGCGGTATTCGATCAGGTGGGTGCGGACCGCCGTGTCCTCGACCATGGCCACGTAGTCGGGCCAGGTCATCTCCGCCATCCCGCCGTCGGCATGGCGGGTGGTCAGGTAGCGGCGCAGCAGGTCGAACTGCTCCATCGTCGCCTCGGCCTCGACCAGATGGCGCTCGAGATCCTCGTTGCGGGCGATGGCCTTCCGTTCGGAGCGGGAGAAGACGTAGTCGACGGCCGGCAGCCTGGCCGAGACGCAGGCCGTGCAGGCCTCGCACGCCGGGCGGTAGGCGATGTTCTGCGAGCGGCGGAAGCCGACCTGGGTCAGCGAGTCGTTGACGGTGGCGCCGTCCGACAGGGGCAGGTGGGCGAAGACCTTCCGCTCGAAACGTTCCGGCAGGTAAGGGCAGGGCGACGGCGCCGTCAGGAAGAACCTGAGTTGACGTGTCGGAAAATGCTGCGTCACGGGACCTGCAGTCGCCTCTTCCAGCTCAAGAGTCTTGCGCAGGATTAGGCGTCATGGCGAGGCCATGTGCAAGCGAACGTTACATACCGTGGTCAGGCGGCAGGACAGGCGCTTCCCGCAGCAGGACGATGGCGATCCGGCGGTTGCCGGGCAGGGCCGGATCGTCGGGATAGAGAGGCTCGGAGGCGGCCTTTCCGGACACCTGATAGACCCGGTCCGGGTCTACGCCGGCGCTCTGCAGGATGCGACGCGACGCATCGGCGCGGCCGGCGGAAAGCGTCCAGTCGCCCTCGGCCTTCGCGCCCCCGCGGTTGGCGCTGGTGTGGCCGTAGATGCTGATCCGATTGGGCAGTTGGTTGATCACCTTGGAGATCGCCCGCAACAGCAGCTTGGCCCGGTCGTTGGGCTGGGCCGAGCCCTCGTTGAACATCGAGCGGCCCTCCTGATCCACAAGCTGGATGCGCAGCCCCTCGGGGGTCTGGTCGATGATGATGTTCTTCGAAAGCTCGGCGAGTTCCGGCATGTCCTGCAGCGCCTGGCGCAGGGACTGGGCCGCGGACGCGAAGGCCGCTTCCTCGCGCTTCTGCAGGGCCTCTCGCAGGGCTTCCGTCGTGGCGGTCTCGTCGACCTGGGCCTTGGAGCCCTCCTTGGACTTGCCGTCGTCGGGGTTCTTGGCGTCGGGCGCCATGTCCTGGATGATCGACTGCGAGCCGTTCTGCTTGGCGCCCTCGACCCCCAGCGCGGTGCCGGCCAGGATGCCGCCGGAACCCGACGTGGTCTCGGAAACGCTGGCGGGCGCGAAATAGTCGGCGATGCCGCGCTTCTGCTCTGGGCTGGTGGTGTTGATCAGCCACATCAGCAGGAAGAAGGCCATCATCGCAGTCACGAAGTCGGCGTAGGCGACTTTCCACGCGCCGCCGTGGTGGCCATGGCCGCCACCGCCCTTGACCTTCTTGATGATGATCGGCCGCTCGCCAACCGACATGGTTTGCCCCGGTTAAGCCTGTTACGAGGCCCCAGGTGCGCAGGGGCGCGTTAAGATGCAGTTGAAGCCGTCAAGGTGGAGTGGTCGGGCATGAAGGTCGCGTTCGCAGGTTTGGGGGTGATGGGTTTCCCGATGGCGGGGCACCTCGCCAAGGCCGGCCACGAGATGGCGGTCTTCAACCGCTCGCCGGAGAAGGCGCAGCGCTGGGTGGCGGCGCATGGCGGCCGGGCGGGCGTGAGCGTGGCCGAGGCCGCGGCGGACGCCGAGGTCTTCATCCTGTGCGTCGGCAATGACGACGACGTGCGCGAAGTCGTGACCAAGGCCCTGCCGGCCATGGCCGCGGGCGCGGTGGTGGTCGACCACACCACGACTTCGGCCGTGGTGGCGCGCGAGATGGCGGACCTGGCGGCCAGCAGCGGGCGGACGTTCGTCGACGCGCCAGTTTCCGGCGGACAGGCGGGCGCAGAGAACGGCCAGCTCACCATCATGTGCGGCGGGGCGCCGGCCGCCTTCGCCAAGGCCGAGCCGGTGATCGAGGGCTACGCCAAGGCCGTGAAGCTGATGGGCGGATCGGGCTCCGGCCAGCTCGCCAAGATGGTCAACCAGATCTGCATCGCGGGCGTGGTCCAGGGCCTGGCCGAGGGCCTGCACTTCGCGAAGCGCGCCGGACTGGACCCGCAGTTGGTCTACGACGCGATCTCCAAGGGCGCCGCCCAGTCCTGGCAGATGGACAACCGCTGGAAGACCATGACCGAGGGCAAGTTCGACTTCGGCTTCGCGGTCGACTGGATGCGCAAGGACCTGGGCCTGGTGCTGGACGAGGCCGGCCGAAACGGGGCGGCGCTGGACATGACCGCTCTGGTCGACCGGTTCTACGCCGAGGTCCAGGCGATGGGCGGCCAGCGTTGGGACACCTCCAGCCTGGTGGCCAGGCTCGAACGCGAGTGACGGCCGCGCGCTACATCAGATTGTAGGCGAAGAGCACCCCAATCGCGGCGAGCGCGACCATCGCGGCCAGGAAGAGAACGTCCGCGCTGACGGCCAACCGCGACTGAAGGGTGCTGCCCTTGCGGACGCGAAGCGCGACGTGCGCCATGAGCGCGCTGATGACGAAGGCGACCGCCGTGGCGCCCGCGAATTCGTCCACGTCGCTCAAGCCGTGTCGAAGTTCCGTGAGCTTCACCAAGCCGACCAGCGTGGCGCAGGCTCCGACCATCCCACCCGCGCTCGAGAGGATGCGGTCGGCGAGGTGGATGCGCCCGGGCGTCGTGGCGGGCATTTCGAAATCTTGGTCCATTGGCGGACTTTCCTTCGGCGTGCGGACTCGACCTTGGAGGGCGTTCCAGCGTCTCCTCGGCTGAGTCTCATATTTGGAGCGTCGCATGAGTCCCTGGGTTGAAACCGTCCGGTCGGAGAGGGCGGCGTGAGCGGCGTGGAGGTCCTGCGCACCGAACGGCTGATCCTGCGTCATCTCACCGAGGGCGATGCGCCGTTCATCCTGCGACTGCTCAACGAACCCGGCTTCGTCGACAACATCGGCGACCGCGGTGTCCGCGATCTGGACGGCGCCGACCGCTACATCACCGAGGGGCAGGGGGCGAGCTACCAGAAGTACGGCTACGGCCTCTGGGCCACGGTGCTGCGCGAAACCGGCGAAACCGTCGGCATCTGCGGCCTCGTCAAGCGAGACGGCCTGGAGGACGCTGACGTGGGCTACGCCTTCCTGGAAGCAGCCTGGGGCAAGGGCTACGCCCGAGAGGCGGCGGCCGCGACGCTGGACTACGCCCGCGACGTCATTGGCCTGCCCAAGGTGGTGGCGATCACCAAGCCCACGAATAAGGGCTCCATGGCGGTGCTCGAAAAGATCGGGATGAAGGCTGCCGGCATGATCAAGGTTCCCGGCTACGACGAAGAGAGCGCCTACTTCACAACCTAGGGGGACGACGGGGCATGGCGATCACGACGCGGACGGTCGAGGCCAACGGCTTCAAATTCGCGGTCGACGAGGCGGGCGGGGGCGACCACCTGGCGCTCTGTCTGCACGGCTTTCCGGAGAGCCGCTTCTCGTGGCGCTATCAGTTGCCCCTGCTGGCCGAGCTCGGCTACCGCGCCTGGGCGCCGGACCTGCGCGGCTATGGCGAAACCGAGCCGAAACCCCAGGCGGTTTCCGCCTACCTGATCGACCGGCTGATGGAGGACGTCGCCGCGCTGATCGACGCCAGCGGCGCCAAGCGCGTCACCCTGATCGGCCACGATTGGGGGGCAGGCCTCGCCTGGACGTTCGCCGCCAACGCGCCGCGCCCGCTGGAACGGCTGGTGATCATGAACGTGCCGCACCCGGCGGTGATGAGCACCCATCTGCGCAAGTCGTGGGCTCAGCTGAAGAAGTCCTGGTACATGCTGTTCTTCCAGCTTCCCGGCATCCCGGAGCGGATGAACACCGCCAAGGACGCGCAGCTGATCCGCCGCGCCTTCTACGATATGGCCATCGACAAGAGCCGCTTCACGCCCGACGTCCTCGACCGCTACGCCAAGGACGCGCAACGCCCGGGCGCGATGACCGGCATGCTGAACTGGTACCG
>JBOHKZ010000487.1:0-13560 GCA_050729355.1 Phenylobacterium sp.
GGACGAAGGGGCGCGGAGCTTCTATGTCGCGCGGCTGTCGGAAGGGCTGGCCCTGCGCCGGGCCCTGGGCGACCGCGCCGCTACGATCTACCTGCTGGACGGCGTCACGCCCGGCTCGGCCCCGGCCATCGAGGCGGCGCGCCTGACCCCCGTCCTCAACAGCCTGCCGCAGATCGAGGCCTGGAACAGCCACGCGCGCGGCCGAGTGCTCGACGCCGCCCTGCACATCGACACCGGCATGAACCGTCAGGGTGTCGCCGCCGACCAGGCGCGCGCCCTGGTCCAGAGCACCGATCGCCTGCGCGGGCTGGAGATCGGGCTGGTGATGAGCCACCTCGGGTCAGCCGAAAACCCAAGTAACGTCCGCAATATCGACCAGTTGGCCAAGTTTCTTGAAGCTCTCGCGCTGTTCCCGCAGGCGCGCGCCAGCCTTTCGGCGTCGGCCGGATCGTTCCTCGGCCCGGACTACCGGTTTGACGTGGTGCGCCCGGGTGTCAGCCTGTTCGGCGGCGGACCCGAGGAGCGGCCGGATACGCGACTGAAGGCGGTGGCCACCCTCACCGCCCCCATCGCCGATGTGCGCAACCTGCGGCCCGGCGACATCCTGGGATACGGCGATAGCGTCCGGATCGCCGCGCCGACCCGTGTGGCCGTGGTCTCCGCAGGCTATGCCGACGGCATCATCCGGGCGGGCCGAGCCGGCGGCTACGCCTGGTTCGCCGGAGCCAGGCGCCGCTTCCTGATCGTCACCATGGACCTGCTGGTCATCGACCTCGGCGACGCCGAAGCCGCACCGGGCGACGAGGTCGAACTGCTTGGCTCCAACGCGCTGCTCGACGACCTGGCGAAGGCCTCAGGCAGCGTGGCGCACGAAGTGCTGGTCCGGCTCAGCCGGCGGGCGGAGCGCAGCTACGTCGGCTAGGTGTCGATCGAAAGCGGGCCGCCGAAGTTGGTGAAGCAGCTCGACAGCAAACTGATCAGGATGGTCAGCAGCAGCGTCACCAGGAGGCTCACCACCAGGTAGGGCATGGTCCGGTCGCCCTCGACCTTCATCAGCTTCGGAAGGCCCAGGTACATCAGGTAGAGCGTGTAGAGGCCGCCCAACAGCATGAAGAGGCCGCCGACCCCTGGCAGCAGCCGGAATATCCCGGCCACCCACCACGCCGTTCCAGAATAGGCGGCGAGCTTGAAAGCCTGGGTCCGGCCGCGCGCGGCTCCGAACTGCGGGGCGAGCTCGTCGATCACCAGCGCCAGGACGTAGACCCCCACCAGCGTCAGGACGTAGCTGACCACCATTTCGGTGATCACGCCCGTCAGGCTTGGCCGGAGGTGGACGCCGAAGAGGTGGATTCCGCCGAGACCCAGGAGGCTGACGGCGCCGCAGACGGCCGGGATCGCCGCCAGGGGCGCGACGTAGGTCTTGTAGAGATCGGGAACCTGCGTGGTCTCGGCGTCGATGAGGTCCCAGGTTTCGTCGGGTCTCATCAGGATGGCGCCTACCCGCGCGAACAGGCTCGCGCCCGCGGACCCCGGCTCAACCACGTTCATCGGAACCTCCCCAGCCAACCCGAACCCAGCCTAGCACAGACGCCGGACGCCTCAGCAGGCTAGAGTGTGACTCAATCCGAATCAGGAGCGTTCAGTTGGCCCGCGACGGCGCCGTCTATGCCTGTCAGTCCTGCGGGGCCGTCCAGACCAAGTGGGCGGGCCAGTGCCCGGCGTGCGGCGCGTGGAACACCCTTGTCGAGGAGTTGCAGAGCCGCCCGCCCGGCGCGCTCGCCCCCTCGAAAGCCAGCCGCCAGCGAGGCCTCGCGTTCGAGGGCCTGGAGGACGAGACCCCCGCCCCGCCGCGCATCGCCACGGGCGTCGACGAGTTCGACCGGGTCTGCGGCGGCGGCGTCGTGCCCGGCTCGGCGATCCTGCTGGGCGGCGACCCCGGCGTCGGCAAGTCCACCCTGCTCCTGCAGGTCGCCGCCGAGGCCGCCCGCCGCGGCGCGAAATGCGCCTACATCTCCGGCGAAGAAGCCGTGGAGCAGGTCCGGGCGCGTGCCCAGCGCATGGGCCTCGCCGACGCGCCGGTGAAGCTCGCCGCGGAAACCTCGCTGCGCGACATCACCGACGGCCTGAAGCGCGAGGCCTTCGACCTGGTGGTCATCGACTCGATCCAGACCCTGTGGAGCGACGCTCATGAGGCGGGTCCGGGCTCGGTCACCCAGGTGCGCGCCGCCGCGGGAGAGCTGGTTCGGTTCGCCAAGAAGCGTGGCGTCGCGATCATCCTGGTCGGTCACGTCACCAAGGAAGGGACCATCGCCGGACCGCGGGTGATCGAGCACATGGTCGATGCGGTCCTCGCCTTCGAGGGCGAGCGCGGCTACCCGTTCCGCATCCTGCGCGGCGCCAAGAACCGCTTCGGCGCCACCGACGAGATCGGCGTCTTCGAAATGGGCGACGCAGGCCTGGCGGAGGTGAAGAACCCTTCGGCCCTGTTCCTCAACACCTCGGGCGAACGCGCGGCCGGCGCGGCGGTCTTCGCCGGCATCGAGGGCTCGCGGCCGGTGCTCGTGGAGTTCCAGGCGCTGGTGGCGCCGTCGGCCTACGGGACGCCCAGGCGGGCCGTGGTCGGCTGGGATTCCGGCCGGCTCGCCATGGTGCTGGCGGTGCTGGAAGCACGCTGCGGCCTCAGCCTGGGAGACCGCGACGTCTATCTGAACGTCGCCGGGGGCCTGCGGATCAGCGAACCGGCGGCCGACCTCGCGGCCGCGGCCGCCCTGGCCTCCTCCGCCCTCGACCAGGCGCTGCCGCAGGACTGCGTCGTGTTCGGCGAAATCAGCCTCTCGGGCGAGGTGCGCGCCGTAAGTCGGATGGATTCCCGCCTCAAGGAAGCCGCCAAGCTGGGCTTTCGTCGCGCCCTTGGCCCCGCCGGCATGGACGGCGCGGGCGCGGTGAGTGCGACGGGCGTAAATCGACTGGCCGATGCGGTCAGCCGGATCGGTGAAGGTGGTTGGTCGTGAGTGGCGTGACGCAGTTCGACCTTCTCGTCGCCGCCCTCCTGCTGATCTCCGCCGCCGTGGGCTTCGCGCGCGGCGCCACGCGCGAGATCGCGGCCCTCATCGCCCTGGTCGGGGCCGCGGCTTTCGCGATGTACGGCCTGCCGGTCTTCTCGCCGATGGTGCGGCACATTGTGCATCCGGACTGGTTGGCCGCGGTCGCCACCCTGGTGTTGATCTTCCTGGTCACCTACATCCTGCTTCGCCTGGTCGGCGGCGCGCTTGCGCGTCAGATCCAGCAGTCCAATTTTGTCGGCACGCTCGACCGCAGCATCGGCCTCGTCATCGGTCTTGCTCGCGGCCTGATCGTCCTGGGTGCGCTTAATCTGATGTTCAACGCCGCCACGCCCAAGGACCTGCAGCCGCACTGGATCGTCGGCGCGACCACCTGGCCGCTCGCCCAGAACATGGGCCACCTGCTGACCGCGCTGGCGCCGCAGGGCCTGGATGTCGCCGGACGGCTCAAACCCGCCTTCGACCGCGCTGTGGGCGACGCATTAGGTGACAGACCTGTGACGGACGGCTACGACGCGCGCCAACGGGGCGAGATCGACGATCTGGTGGAGAAATCCCGATGACCATGGCGCACGATCGACAGACGCCGCCCTATCGCGATCCGCTGGACGACAGCCCGCGCCTTGAGTGCGGCGTCTTCGGGGTCTTCGACTGCGCGGAGGCGGCCGGCCTGACGGCGCTGGGGCTCCACGCCCTGCAGCATCGCGGCCAGGAAGCCTGCGGCATCGCCTGCTTCGACGGCCAGCGGTTCCATACCGAGCGCCACATGGGGCACGTGGGCGACTCCTTCGGCGGCGTCGACCTGACCGAGCGCCTGCCCGGCCGCTTCTCCATCGGCCACACCCGCTACTCCACCTCGGGCGGTTCGTTCATCCGTAACGTCCAGCCGATGTTCGCCGACATGGAAGCCGGCGGCGTGGCGCTGGCCCACAACGGCAACCTGACCAACTTCCTGACCCTGCGCGACCAGCTGGTCGCCAACGGCGTCATCTTCCAGTCGACCTCGGACTCCGAGGTGATCCTCCACCTGATCGCCCGCTCGCGGAAAGCGCGCTTCGTCGACCGGTTCATCGACGCCCTCTCCCAGATCGAAGGCGGCTACGCACTGGTGGCGCTGACCAACAAGAAGCTGATCGGCGTGCGCGACCCCCTGGGCATCCGCCCGCTGGTGCTGGGCGACCTCGACGGCAAGCCGATCCTGGCGTCGGAAACCTGCGCGCTCGACATCATCGGCGCCCGCTTCGTCCGTGACATCGAGCATGGCGAGATGGTGATCATCGACAGCGACGGCGTGCAGAGCGTGAAGCCGTTCCCCGCCAAGCAGGCCCGTCCCTGCATCTTCGAATATGTCTACTTCGCCCGGCCGGACTCCGTGGTGAACGGCCGCTCGGTTTACGACGTGCGCAAGCGCATGGGCCGCCGGCTGGCCCAGGAAACCGGGGTCGACGCCGACGTGGTGGTCCCCGTGCCGGACAGCGGGGTCCCCGCGGCCCTCGGCTATGCGCAGGAGGCCGGTCTGCCCTTCGAGATGGGCATCATCCGCAATCACTATGTCGGCCGCACCTTCATCCAGCCGACCCAGGCCACGCGCGAATCCAGTGTGCGGATGAAGCTCTCGCCCAACCGCTCGGTGCTGGCGGGCAAGCGGGTGATGCTGATCGACGACAGCATCGTGCGCGGCACCAATTCGGTGCGCGTAGTGCGGATGGTGCGCGAGGCAGGCGCCGCGGAGGTGCACCTGCGCTCCGCCTCGCCGCCGATCATGTGGCCGGACTTCTACGGCATCGACATGCCGGACCGCGACAAGCTGCTGGCCGCCAATCATTCCGTCGACGAGATCGCCAAGATCCTGGGCGTGGACTCGATGGGCTACCTCTCGGTTGATGGTCTCTACTGGGCGATGGACTCGGCCCCACGCGATCCGGTGACGCCGCAATTCACCGACCACTATTTCACCGGCGACTATCCGACCCGGCTGCTGGATCGCGAGATCGCCGAGGGCCGCAACGAACTCTCGGGACGCCAACTGTCGTTCCTGGTCGACGCGTGAGCGAGAAGAAAGCCGGGATACTTTCCCGTCTGAAGGTCGACACCTACCTCCTGCTGATCTTCGGCATGGTCATCCTGGCGTCGGTGCTCCCGGCCAGGGGCGAGGCGGCGACGGCCTTTGGCTGGATCACCAAGATCGCCATTGGGCTGGTGTTCTTCCTGCACGGCGCCCGGCTTTCCCGCGAGGCGGTGATCGGCGGCCTGACGCACTGGCGGCTGCATCTGGTGGTGCTGGCCTCGACCTTCCTGCTCTTCCCGCTGCTCTGCCTGGGCCTGGCCGCCCTGCCCGCCTGGATCACCCCGCCGGCGCTGGCGACCGGGATCATCTTCGTGGGCTGCCTGCCCTCGACCATCCAGTCCTCGATCGGCTTCACCGTGATCGCCAGGGGCAACGTCCCGGCCGCCGTCGCCGCCGCCTCGGCCTCGAACCTGCTGGGCATCGCGCTGACGCCGCTCCTGGTGGGCGTGCTGCTCCACGCCCAGGGCGCCGTTTCGGCCGCGTCGGCCTGGACCATCGTCCTGCAACTGCTCGTCCCGTTCGTGGCGGGCCAGGCCCTGCGGGGCTGGATCGGCGGCTGGGTCGCCGAGCGCTCGCGCATGCTGTCGATCATCGACCGCGGATCGATCCTGCTGGTGGTCTACACCGCCTTCTCCGGCGCCGTGGTCGAAGGCGTCTGGTCGAAGATCGGCGGCCTCGACCTCTTCCGGCTGCTGGTCCTCTGCTCGGTCCTGCTGGCGGCGGTGCTGGCCGCCACCTGGTTCACCGCGCGCAGCCTGAAGTTTGCGACGCCCGACGAGATCGCCATCGTCTTCTGTGGATCGAAGAAGAGCCTGGCGAGCGGCGTGCCGATGGCGGGCGTGCTCTTTCCGGCCGCCACCGCGGGTCTCGTCCTGCTGCCGTTGATGCTGTTCCACCAGATCCAGCTGATGGCCTGCGCGGTCATCGCCCAGCGCTACGCGAACCGACCCGACTAGGGGGCCTGACTCCGGCGGCGAGGCGCGCTAGACACCCGCCCCATGTCCCTGCCCCTTACCGACAAGCCTCTCTCTGGCAAGATCGCCCTCGTCACCGGCGCCAGCCGCGGCATCGGCCGCGCCGCCGCCATCGCGCTCGCGGAAGCCGGCGCCCATGTGGTCGCCGTGGCCCGCACGCAGGGCGGCCTCGAGGAACTCGACGACGAGATCCGCAAAGTGTCAGGCCAGTCGGCCACCCTCGTGCCGCTCGACATCAGCGAGGGCGATGGCCTGGACCAGCTCGGCCTGGCGCTGCACCAGCGGTTTGGCCGCGTCGACATCGTCGTCCACGCCGCCGCGATCCTGGGACCCATGACGCCTGTGTCGCACATCGAGCCGAAGCACTGGGACCGGGTGGTGAGCGTCAACCTCACGGCCGCCTACCGGCTGATCCGAACGACGGAGCCCCTGCTGCGGGCGTCGGAGGCCGGACGGGCCATCTTCCTCACGACCGGCCGCGTCGCGCGCCCGAAGGCCTTCTGGGGCCCCTACGGCGTCACCAAGGCGGGCATGGAGCACCTGGTGCGCACCTGGGCTGACGAACTAGAGCAGACCAAGATCCGCGCCGTCCTGCTGGACCCGGGCGTCATGCGTACGAAGATGCGCGCCGAGGCGATGCCGGGCGAAGACCCAATGACCATCCCAGACCCGTCAGAGATCGGTCCGCTGATCGTTCAGCTCGCGCAGGCCGCCGATCTGGGCCTGCCGAAGTCTAACGTGGTCTTCGACCGCTCGGCGCCGGCCGGGACGCTCGCTTCGGCTTGACGCCAGGGCGCAGGAGTTTCTGCGCGCGGCCACGCGGATTGCCGACCTTGGCCTTGGGACCTGCGGGCTTCGCCTTCCCGTGCGGCTTCGGCTTGCCCGCCGCGCCGGCCTTGGCCTTGCTGGAGGCCGCGATCCTCGTCTTGGCCTTCAGGCCCGTGGTGGGCAGCGCCTCGCCAAACGGCGCGCGTGCGGAGCCCTGTCCCGACTTCTCCTCGCCCTCGGCGTAAGGGTTCTTGTTCGATTTCACCGTCACCCGGATCGGCACGCCCGGCAGGTCGAAGCTCTCGCGGATCGAGTTGATCAGGTAGCGGCGATAGTGTTCCGGGATCTCGTCCGCCCGGCTTGAGAACAGCACGAAGGTCGGAGGCCGCGCCTTGATCTGGGCCATGTACTTCGGCTTGATCCGACGCCCGCCCACGGCCGGCGGCGGGTGGCGCTCGGTGGCCATCCGCAGCCAGTCGTTGAGGTCCTTGGTCTTCACCTTGGTCGACCAGTCGTTGTGGACCTTGAAGACGGCCGGCATCAGCTTGTCGAGCCCGCGCCCGGTCTCGGCCGAGAGCGCGATGATCGGGGTCCCGCGCACCTGCGGCAGCTGGCGCTGCGCCTCCTCGGTGATCTCGGCGAGCTTGGCCTGCTGGTCTTCCACCAGGTCCCACTTGGCCAGTACGAAGACGAGCCCACGGCCCTCTCGCTCGACAAGATCGGCGATCTGCAGGTCCTGGATCTCGAACGGATGCGTCGCATCCATCACCAGGATGACGATCTCGGCGAAGGTGATGGCGCGGATGGAATCGTGGGTGGAGAGCTTCTCCAGCTTCTCCTGCACCTTGGCTCTGCGGCGCAGGCCCGCGGTGTCGACCAGGCGCACCGGTCGGTCGTCCCAGGTCCAGTCCACCGGGATGGCGTCGCGGGTGATCCCGGCCTCGGGCCCGGTCAGCATGCGGTCTTCGCCGATCAGCGCGTTGACCAGAGTGGACTTGCCGGCGTTGGGACGGCCGACGATGGCGATCTTGACCGCCTTGTCGCCGTCCTCGTCCTCGTGGTCGTCCTGGTTGGGCGCCACGGCCAGCAGGGCGGCGTAGAGGTCGGCCATGCCCTCGCCGTGCTCCGCCGAGATCGGCACCGGCTCGCCCAGGCCCAGCCCGAAGGCCTCCAGGATGCCGCTGTCGCCGGCCCGGCCCTCGGCCTTGTTCGCGGCGACCACCACGGGCATGTCGCGCCGGCGCAGGATCTCGCCGAACACCTCGTCCATGGGCGTGACGCCGTCGCGGCTGTCGATCACGAAGAGCGCGACGTCGGCCTCGTCGATGGCGAGCTCGGTCTGGACGCGCATCCGCGCCTCCAGGCTCTCGTCGGTGACGTCCTCGAAGCCGGCGGTGTCGATCAGCTCCAGGTCGAGATCGCCCAGCCTTCCGGTGCCGAAGCGCCGGTCACGGGTCACCCCCGGCTGATCATCGACGATGGCGAGCTTGCGGCCCGCCAGCCGGTTGAACAGCGTGGACTTGCCCACGTTGGGTCGCCCGACGATCGCGAGTTTCAGCGCCATGGCTTGCTCTGTAGCGCGCCCGCTACCGAAGAGCGATCAGTTGCGCCGTATCGGTGAGCACATAGATCATGTTCCCCGCGGCGATCGGGGCCAGCATCGCCGGCGCGCCGAGGCCCATCCGACGCTGGACCTCACCCGTCTTGGCGTTGAGCGCCACCAGCTCACCGCTCGATCCGACAAGGACCAGGCGGCTGTTGGCCATCAGCGGGCTCGACCAGACCGGCTTCACGGACTTCTTCGAGCCCATCTTCGGCATCTTGCTCCAGAACCCGCCGCTGCTCTTGGCCTTCACGCCGGCGTTGAGGTCGCGCGTCCAATAGATCTGGCCGCTCTCGCGCGCCGCGCAGACGACGATGCCGTCCTTCGAGACCACGTAGACGACGTCACCCGCCGCCCAGGGCGAGGTGATGCCCACCACCGGCAGGCTCCATCGCGCCTGGCCGGTGCGCAGGTCAGTCGCGGCGAAGACGCCGGAATGGCTCACCGCGAAGACATCGCCCTGATAGATCACCGGGCGGCCCGGAATATCGCGGATCTCGGAGAGCGCGCTGGTCCGGCTGGCCCGCGAGAGCGCCTCGTTCCAAAGGTCGTTGCCGTTTGCCGTGCGCAGCGCCACCAGCTCGCCCGAACCGAACGACGCCACCACCGTGTCGCCGGAGATCGCCGGGCTCGAGGCGGCCAGAATGCGCGCCGATTCCGACAGCGCCTGGTAGGTCCAGCCGGGCGTGCCTGTGTTGACGTCGAAGGTCAGCAGCGTGTTGTCGAGCGCCACGGTGTAGAGGCGGCCGCCGGCCACGTTCGGAGCGCCGTGGATCGGCTGTTCCGTTCGGGTGCGCCAGCCGATCGCGCCGGTGCCGGCGTCGAGTTGCGCCACCACGCGGTAGCCGGAGGTCACGTAGATCTTGCCGCCGGCGAAGGCGATGCCGCCGCCGCCCGCTTCGCGGTCGCGCTTGTTGTCGCTCGGCCGGATGCTGGTTTTCCAGATCTCGGCGCCGGATTGCGCGTCGCGCGCGCTGACCATGGCCGCGCCGTCCAGGGTAAAGACCCGGCCACCGGCCGCCACCGGCGAACCCATGACGTTCTCAGCGCCCTTCGAGCCCTGGCCGACGCCCTTTCGCCAGGCGATCGTGAGGTTCGGCGCAGCATCGACGTTCTCGACCGATTGCTCGGCCGTTCCGCCCGGCAACGGCCAATCGGCGATCGGCGTGGGATTGGGCAGGGCGAAGTCCACGCCCTTCAGCGCTTCCGCAGGCTCGAGCTTCTGGTCGGCCGAGATGATGGAGATGCGCTCGCCTTCGCTGGCGACCTCCTTCGTTTCCTTGCCCTTGAACGGATTGAAACGCTCGACCGTCGCGCAGCCGCTCGCGCCCAGCGCGACGACAACGAGGACGGCTAGGAGACTCTTACGGCTCGACGTCATTGAGGTCCGGGGGCTTGTTGCGGCGGGAGCACGAGACCTTCCGGCGCGCCGCCGGGCGCGACGGGCATCGGCGGCGGCAGCGCGGCGGCGGCCTTGGCCGCGGCGGCGACCGACTTGGCGGATCCCGAATCGATCAGGTCCTTGGCGGCGTTGGCGCGCTGGCGGGCGCCTTCCGGCGCGTCCAGCGACTGCGCGATCACCACGAAGTCGCTGCGCGCGCCCGTCGTGTTGCCGGCCATCAGCTTCGCGAAGGCCAGGGCCTCGCGCGCCTGCACCCGATAGGGGTGGCCGTCCTGCATAAGCGGCGTCAAACGCGCCTCCACATCCTTGAAGGGGGCGGTGTCCAGTACGGCAAAGGCGGATTTGAGGCGCGCGGCGTCACCCAGCAGATCGTCGGGCGCGGCGGCCGCGGCCTGGTCGAACAGCGCCACGGCTTCCGTGGGCTTGTCCGCGGCGATCTTCAGCGCGCCGAGCTGCATCAGCGAGAGCGACTTGTAGGCCTTCGCCGGCGACTTCGAGACCTCGGTCCACAGCTTCTCGGCCTGGGCCTGGTCGCCCTTGGCCAGCGCCTCGAGGGCGACGGCGTACTCCTCGGAAGCCTTGTTCGCGGTCTGCTCGCGATAGCGCTGCCAGCCCCAGACGGCCAGGAACGCCACCAGGCCCGCAGCCAGCAGGGCCAGGATCCAGGGCAGCGCCTTGCGCGCGAGCGTCCGGTAACGGTCGGAGCGTAGCTGCTCCTCGACCTCGTCAAATAGATCGGTCAATCGGGACTCCGGACTTCAATTCAAGTGGCCGCTTTCGAGGCGGGGAACCTATAGCGCACGGCCCTGCGCCGCAATCATCCCGCCTTGGCGAAATAGATTTCCGCCGGCCCCGGGAAACGCCGCGCCCGGACGTCCTCGGAATAGGCCCCCACCGCGCGGCTGATCTCGCCGCGCAGGTCGGCATAACGACGCACGAACTTCGGCGTCCAGTCGAACAGGCCGAGCATGTCGTCGGTGACCAGGATCTGGCCGTCGCACCCGGCCGACGCGCCGATGCCGATGGTGGGAATTTGGAGAGCGGCGGTGATTTCCCGGGCCAGGCCCTCGGCCACGCCCTCGACAACGATGGCGAAGGCGCCGGCCTCTTCGGTAGCGCGGGCGTCTTCCAGGATCAGCCGGCGCTCATCGAGCCCCTTGCCCTTGGCCTTGAAGCCGCCGTCCACCAGGACCGCCTGCGGGCGCAGGCCCACATGGCCCATCACCGGGATGCCGCGTGCGACGAGATACTCGACGTTGCCGACCACCGCCGGGCCCGCCTCGACCTTCACGGCCTGGGCGCCGGTTTCCTTCATGATGCGGGCGGCGTTGGCGTAAGCCTCCTCGGCGGAGCCCTCGTAGGACCCGAACGGCATATCCACGACCACCAGGGCCGACGTCGAGCCGCGCATCACCGCCTGGCCGTGCAGGATCATCATATCCAGCGTCACGCCAACGGTATTGGGCAGGCCGTGGACGACCATGCCGACGGAATCGCCCACCAGCAGCACGTCGCAATGCTCGTCGAGCAGTTCCGCCATCGGCGCCGTGTAGGCAGTCAGGCAGACGATAGGCGTCTTGCCCTTACGCGCGGTGATGTCCGGCGCGGCGAGCCGCCGGCCGGTATCCTTACGATGTGACGACAAAACTAGATTTCTCCGATCACCCGGGTCAGCACGAAGCCCATCATCAAGACCGCCATGGCGGCCGCGATCCAGACGACGCTGCCGCCGCTGGAAACCGCCGCCATCCAGTCCGTGCGCGGCGTCATATGCGTCAGGCCGGTGGACAGCAACCGCGCGGAATCCTCCGCGGTCTCAACCCGCTGCACCACGTTGGACATCATCAACTGGCTTGCCCCGATCACGCCGCCGACCACGCCCGCGGCGCCGATCAGCCAGCGTCGCGCCGTCCAGCCCGCGTCCAGCCGCCGCTCCACGCGCTCGGCGAACTGAGCGGCGTCGGGCAACTCTCCGCCCTCGCTGAAGAGGCGTTCCAGGCGGCGTTCGAATTCGACCTCAGCCATTGCCGCGCCTCCCTTCCAAAGCGACGCCGTCGGCCGGCGCCAGTCGCGTTCTGAGCTTATCCAGACCACGTTTGACATGCGATTTGACCGTTCCAAGTGGCAGGTTCAAGGCATCCGCCGCTTCCTGGTGCGACAATCCTGCGCCGAAGCACATGGTGACGCAGATGCGTTCGGCCGGACCCAGCACCTTGAGCGCCTCGTCCAGGTCGATCCGGTCCTCGGCGTCGCCCCCGGCGCCCTCCGCATCGACATCGGCCTGTTCGGCGGTGATCGCGCCGATCCTGCGTTCCTTCTGTAGGCGGCGCAGGTAGGCCCTGGCCGCGATACGCTTCACCCAGCCGGCGAACGTACCCTCGCCGCGGAATTCGGCGATGCGTTCGAAAGCGGCCAGGAAGGCGTCCTGGGCCACGTCGTCGGCCTCCGCCCCTTGCGCGCCCATCCGGCGAAGCAATCCGCGCACGGATGATCCGTGGCGTCTCACCAACTCCCCGAAGGCGCGTCGTTCACCGGTCGCCGCGTGAGAACAGAGTTCCACGTCGTGCAGACTGGCGAACCTTGAGTGTCTTGAGCCCGGCATGGGCTGATCCCCCGGCTAGCCAGCCTATTTCCGGTCTCGGGCGACGAAGGACATGACGATGAACGCCAGGCCGATGAAGCCGGGGAAAGCCGCGCAGCCGAGCATCGGCAGCAACGCATCCGGTTCCTCGAAGCTGATCGCCAGGCCGAGCGCGGCGAAACCCACGGCGACGCCCATCCAGATCAGGCCGATACGCAGGTCGCGGGCCGGCGACGGCGGCAGCTTCACATTGGTCGACATGGCCTCGATGACCTCGGTCGGCATCGGCTGGCCCTTCTCGATCGCCGTCCGCAGGGTTTCGGCCATCTTCTGGCGTTCCATGCTGCGGAAGTAGCGGGGCACGATGACGATCGCGGCGATCATCGCGAAAAAACTGATGGGGACTAGGATGCCGTCCATCGGGGAACTCCTCTCTCAAATGATGCGGACCGGATTGGCCCGTCTCTGATGAGGAAGAGGCTTGGGCTCAGGTCAACGGATGCAGACTGGTGGGTGAAATGTTCGTTAGGTTTCAAAGCCCAGGAGCGCGGCCGGGCGTCGACCGCTGAAGACCACCGCCGCGCCCAGCGCCAGCGCCGCGGCGACGATCGCCGGCGCAAGCCCTTGCGAGACCGCGACCACAGCGGGTTGCAGGCTGGGCCAGAGCGCCCAGAGCGCTGTTCCGCCGAGCGCGCTCACCCCGCTGAGCATCGCGACATCCGCCAGGAACCGGCGGCGCATGACTTCCTCCATCACCGCCGACGAAAAGGCCGGATCGCGCGCCGGCGGCTCGTCATAGGCGAACAGCGCCTTCAGCCGATCGTCATTGCCCATCGGGACCTCCTAACGCCTGCAGGAGCCGCGCACGGCCCCGCGTTACATGTGACTTCACCGTGCCCAGCGGCAGGCCCAGCGCCTCCGACGCCTCCGCGTGGCTGAAATCGGCCGCCAGGCAAAGCGCGACGCAGGCGCGTTGCTCCGCCGGAAGATCGCTCATCGCGGCCTCGAGCGCCATCCTGTCGGCGGCGTCGGCCTCGCATGAAACCTCGCGCGTGGCTTCGTAGCTGGCCTCGCGGGCCCTGTCCCGAGACCCTGAGCGCAC
>JBOHKZ010000488.1:0-3262 GCA_050729355.1 Phenylobacterium sp.
GACTGGAGGCCATCCGCGCCATCCGGGCGGAGGAGAAAGCGTCAGGCCGCCCCGCGACGCCTGTGATCGTGCTCTCGGCCAACACGTCGCCCCTGGACCGCCGGGCCAGCGCCGAGGCGGGCGCCGACGGCCACATCGGCAAGCCGATCCGCGCGGACGACCTGCTGGCGGCGATCGGCGGCGTGCTGCCGGGCTAGGCCGCGCAGGCCGCGTGGGCCTTGGTGTATCGCTCGGTGGAAGCCGGATACTTGGCCAGCAGCGCCGCGGGCCGGATCGGCCGGGCCTGGAAGTCGCCGCCGCAGTTGGGGCAGCGGCCACCCAGCCGCGTCTCCACGCACTCGGCGCAGAAGGTGCACTCGAAGGTGCAGATGCTGGCCTCGGCGCTGTCGGGCGCAAGGTCGCGGTCACAGCATTCGCAGTTGGGCTTCAGGATCAGCATCGCGGCCTCCGGTCTATGGGCTGAAGATGCCGGATCGGCTCGCCGGCCGAAATGACATCCTGCCCTCGTTTCCCGCCTATTCGCCGAACCCCTCGCCGGGCGTGACGGGGTTAAGGCACTGCAGGCGGGAGTCCGCGACGCCGGCCGTGCGATGCTTCACCAGTTCGCGGTACTCCGGATCGCGCACCATGGCGATGAAGGCCTCGGCGTCGGGATATTCGGCGATGAAGGCGATGTCCCACGCTTCGGCCTGGGGACCCGTGACCATCACACGGGGCTTGCCCACCCAGACCTGGCGTCCCCCGACCCGGGCGAAGATGTGCGCGGTCGTCCGGCCGTAGGCGCGGTAGGCGTCGAGACCGGTCAGGTCCTTGCCGTGGTCAGGATGGTCGGCGGGATAGTCGGCTTTGGGCTTCAACCGCACGAGGTTGAGCATGTTGATCGGCTCGCCCTTGGGCAGCGCCTTGAAGATCGCCCAGGCGTCGCGGTCCGGATCGATGTAGGCCTGCGTCATCTCATTCCACCCTCGCGGCTCGGTTTGGGATACTGCTCACATTGACCGGCCCAGCGGGACTCACTACGTACGCGACCGTTTGCCCACAAGGAGCCCGATCATGAGCCGTGACCTGCTGCCCGGCGTGACCGGAATCCTGGCCCTTGCCGACGGGACGATCCTGCAAGGGATCGGCGTCGGCGCTGTCGGCGAAGCGCTCGGCGAGGTCTGCTTCAACACCGCCATGACCGGCTACCAGGAGATCCTCACGGACCCCTCCTACATGGCCCAGATCGTGGCCTTCACCTTCCCGCACATCGGCAACACCGGCACGACCGCCGAGGACCTGGAGCAGATGTCGGGCTCGGCCGAGACGGCGGCGCGCGGCGCGATCTTCCGCGATATCCCGACGCCGCCCGCCAACTGGCGCGCGGACAGCGACCTGCAGACCTGGATGGCCCGGCGCGGCGTCGTGGGCCTGGCCGGCGTCGACACCCGCGCGCTCACCCGCTCGATCCGCGAGCACGGCATGCCGCACGCGGTCATCGCCCACGCGCCGGACGGCAAGTTCGACATCGACGCCCTGGTCGCCAAGGCCAAGGCCTGGTCGGGCCTCGAGGGCCTGGACCTCGCCAAGGACGCGTCCTGCCTGCAGCCGTTCGTCTTCGACGAGGGCCTGTGGTCCTGGCCCGAGGGCTACGCCAAGCCCGCGCCGGCCCCGAAGTACGAGGTCGTGGTCGTCGACTATGGCGTGAAGCGCAACATCCTGCGCGCGCTCACCAGCGTCGGCGCCCGGGCGACCGTGGTTCCCGCCTCGACCAGCGCCGAGGACATCCTGGCGCGCAAGCCGGACGGCGTGCTGCTCTCCAACGGCCCGGGCGACCCGGCCGCGACCGGCGAATATGCAGTGCCCGAGATCAGGAAGCTGATCGACAGCGGCGTGCCGGTGTTCGGCATCTGCCTGGGCCACCAGATGATGTCCCTCGCGCTCGGGGCGAAGACCATGAAGATGGAACAGGGCCACCACGGCGCGAACCATCCGGTGAAGGACCTCATCACCGGCAAGGTCGAGATCGTCTCGATGAACCACGGCTTCACGGTCGACCGCGACACCCTCCCTGCCCCGGTGATGGAAACCCACGTCTCGCTCTTCGACGGCACCAACGCCGGCATCGCGCTCAAGGACCGCCCGGTGTTCAGCGTCCAGCACCACCCCGAAGCCTCCCCCGGCCCCACCGACAGCCTCTACCTCTTCCAACGCTTCGCCGACCACATGGACGCCGCGAAGTAAGCTGGAGGCGGCCAACAAGAATTTGGCCACAGAGATCTTTCCGTGTTTTCCGTGGCCAATCCTTCTACGTCGGGCGCTAGGACGGCGGCCCGCCACCGCCGGACTGGAAATCGAAGCCCTGGTCGCGCGTGCGCCCACCGCCGAAGTTCCAGGTGAACCCCAGCTGGAAGACCCGCGAGTTGAAGTCCTGCCGTAGGTGCGACTTCAGCGTCGGCGTACCGATCACCTGCACGTAGCGAAGCGTGCTGAAGAGGTCCTGCGCCGTAAAGAGCAGCGACAGCTTGTCGTTCAGCTTGTGGCGGTAGCCGAGGTTCATCCCGCCCATCGCCTCGACGTAGCCTTGGGACGTCAGACGCTTGCCGTTCAGGAAGCCCTGCACCTGCACGAGATCGCTCGGCGTCGCCTGCCAGTTGAGACTCGCGCGGCC
Source organism: Phenylobacterium sp. (assembly GCA_050729355.1). Classification (GTDB taxonomy): domain Bacteria; phylum Pseudomonadota; class Alphaproteobacteria; order Caulobacterales; family Caulobacteraceae; genus Phenylobacterium. Next base: position 2,651 of record JBOHKZ010000488.1, read on the forward strand.
AGAGCCGGTGAACGCCGAACGCGTGCGCGGCGACCCCAGTGGCTGGGGATCGACTTCGGTCCACGACGGTGTGGCGCTGAGGCTGTAGCTGAGGGCGGGCGAGATCTTACCGTTGGCCACCAGCTCCACCCCGGCGCTGCGGCTCTTCGAGATGTTCTCGGTGGTCGTCAGGAAGACGCCGTCGCCGAGATCGGTCACCACATCGCTGAAGCCGTTGAAGTTCTCGCGATAGAAGAGCGTCGCCTGCAGCAACGCCGGGCCAGAGCGGTCCTGGTATCCGACCTCGAAGGAATGGGTCTCCTGCGGCTTCAGCTGCGGATTGCCGGCGCGATAGTTCAGCGGATCGAGCAGCAGGCGGAATGAATTGAACTGCAGCGCGTCGGGTCGCTGGACCCGATGGCTGTAGCTGGCGCTGAGCTGGCGGCTGTCCGACAGCTTCCACGCCAGGTGCAGGCTTGGATAGGCCTTGTCGTAGTCGTTCTGGTCCTTCTGCCCCTGCGTGGCCTGATCGAGGTCGATCCGCACGTCCTCCACTCTCAGGCCGGCAAGCACGGTCAGGTCGCCGAAGTGGCGCTCGTAGGTCACGTAGGCCTGGCTGAGGGTCTGCTCGAA
>JBOHKZ010000489.1:0-2152 GCA_050729355.1 Phenylobacterium sp.
CAGGGGGAGGTGGCCCGAAGGGCCGGAGGGGGAAGGCGGCGCTCAAGAACCCCCTCAGTCGCTTGCGACAGCTCCCCCAAAGGGGGAGCACGAGGTTATCAAGCCCTCGCTAGTGCTTACCCGCAGCTTCGGCCTTGTCCTGGGCGTTGTTGAGGGCGGCGTCGGTCTTGTCGCCGGCTTTCTTGGCGCCCTCCTTGATTTCCTCGCCGGCTTTCGCGGCGCCTTCCTTCAGCTTGTCGCCGGCTTCGGCGGCGCCTTGCTTGATGTCGGCGCCGACCGCCTTGACCTCAGGGGTGGCGGCGACCTCCTTGGCGGCGTCGCCGACCTGGCCGGCGGCGGCCTTCAGGTCGGCCGAGGTCTTGTCCTGGGTAGGCTGCGAACAGCCGACGATCGCAAGGCAGACGCCGAGGCCGGCGGCGTTCAGGATCACGCGCATAGGAAGCTCCTCAAGAGTGCCCTGATCAACGGCCAAGCTTGCGCGATGGTTCCGGACCGCTAAACCCCGCCCATGCGGCTCGCCTTCCTGGGAACTCCCGATTTTGCGCTCGGCGCCCTGGCCCGCCTCGTCGAGGCCGGCCACGAGATCGTTTGCGTCTATTCCCAGCCCCCCGCGCCGCGTGGACGCGGGCAGGCGCTGAAGCCGTCGCCGGTGCACGCCTTCGCCCTGGAAAAGGGGCTGATGGTGCGTACGCCCGCCTCGATGCGCGACCCCGACGAGATTGCGGCCTTCCAGGCGCTCAATCTGGATGTGGCCGCCGTGGTGGCGTTTGGCCAGATCCTGCCGGGCGCGGTGCTGGACGCGCCGCGGCTGGGCTCGTTCAACCTGCACGGCTCGCTGTTGCCCCGCTGGCGGGGCGCAGCGCCCATCCAGCGCGCGGTGATGGCCGGCGACGCGGTGACCGGCGTCGAGGTGATGCGGATGACCGAGGGGCTGGACGAAGGCCCGGTGCTGGCGTCGGAGACGCTGCGGATCGGGCCGCTGGACACCGCCGGGACCATGAACGACCGCATGGCCGCAGCGGGCGCGGAGCTGCTGGCGCGGACGCTGGCGGCCGTCGAACGCGGCGAGGCGGTCGAGACGCCGCAGCCGGACGACGGCGTCACCTACGCCAAGAAAATCCGGCCGAAGGAGGCCCGGATCGACTGGGCCAAGCCGGGCGTGGAGGTCGACCGCAAGATTCGCGGTCTGTCGCCGTTTCCGGGCGCCTGGTTCACGCTGGAGACCGAGAAGGGTCCGACACGGGTGAAGGCCCTGCTCTCGGCCTTCGAGGCCGCCGACGGAGCGCCCGGCGAGGTGCTGGACGACCGGCTGCTGGTGGCGACGGGCGCGGGCGCGGTGCGGCTGCTTAGGGTGCAGCGCGAGGGCCGCGGGCCGCAGGACGCCGGCGAGTTCCTGCGCGGCGTGCGGGTCGCGGCCGGAACGAAGCTCGCCTGATGCCCCGCTACCGTCTCACCGTCGAGTACGACGGCGGCCCCTACAACGGCTTCCAGGCGCAGACGGCGCAGCCTTCGGTGCAGGCGTCGATCGAGCGCGCCGTGACGGCCTTCTGCGGCGAGACGCTGCGGATCCATGCGGCGGGGCGCACGGACGCCGGCGTGCATGCGACCGGCCAGGTGATCCACATGGACCTCGCCAAGGACTGGCCGGCTGAGACCGTGCGCAATGCGATCAACGCGCACCTGGTCCCGGAGCCTATCGTGATGCTGGACTGCGCGGTCGTGTCGGAGGACTGGCATGCGCGGTTCTCGGCCACCGAGCGCAGCTACCGCTACCGCATCCTCAACCGTCCGAGCCCGCCGGGGCTGGCGAAGGGGCATGTCTGGTACGTGCGCAAGGAACTGGACGCCGAGGCCATGCACGCGGCCGCCCAGGCGCTGGTGGGGCTGCACGACTTCACGACGTTCCGCGACCTGGCCTGCCAGGCGAAGTCGCCGGTTAAGACGCTGGACGTGGCCCGGGTGCGCCGCGAAGGCGAAGAGGTGATCCTGGAGTTCGTGGCGCGCTCGTTCCTGCATCGGCAGGTGCGCTCGATGACGGGCTCGATCGCCGAGGTGGGGATCGGGCGCTGGGCGGCGGCCGACCTGAAGGCCGCGCTCGACGCCGCCGACCGCAAGGCATGTGGGCCAGTGGCCCCGGCCGAGGGGCTCTATC
>JBOHKZ010000490.1:0-16720 GCA_050729355.1 Phenylobacterium sp.
GTGTATCGGCCCTTTTCGTCGGTGGACATAGGCGGGGCGGGTGCGAGCCCGTCCCGTTCCGGTTTCGGGTACCAGTGTTTAGAGAACCTATTCCATGCCGCATCGCGACGACAGGTCCAAGCGCGCAGAACGCCTCGTCCTCCTGGACGGCAAGCGCGGCGGTGCGCCGGGCGTGGTCTGGCTGGTGGGCGCGGGTCCCGGCGATCCCGACCTGCTGACCGTCAAGGCTTTGAAGGTGCTGCAACGGGCCGACGTGGTGGTGCACGACGGCCTGGTGTCCGACGAGATCCTGGCGTTGGCGCCCGCTTCGGCCCGCCGGATCTCGGTCGCCAAGCGCAAGTCGCGCCACTCCTACAGCCAGGACGAGATCAACCGTATGCTCGTGGCCTTCGCGCTTGAGGGCCTGACTGTCGTGCGCCTGAAGGGCGGCGATCCCTTCATCTTCGGCCGTGGCGGCGAGGAACTGGAAGCTGCGCGCGCGGCCGGCGTCGAGTGCCATGTCGTCCCCGGCGTCACCGCAGCGCTGGCCGCCGCCGCCGGCGCCGGCGCGCCCCTGACCCATCGCGGCTCGGCTCAGGCCGTGACCTTCGTCACTGGCCACGCGGCGAAAGGCGGCGAGCCGGACCTGGACTGGGCGAGCCTCGCCCGCGCCAACCACACCGTCGTCATCTACATGGGCCTCTCGATGGCCGCCCCGATCGCTGGGCGCCTGATGGCCGCCGGCCGCGCGGGTTCGACCCCGGCCCTGATCGTCGAGAACGCCAGCCGCGCCGACGAACGCCGCATCGTCACCACGCTCTCGGGCCTGGCCGACGAAGCGGCGGCGCTCTTCGGCCCCGCCCTGCTGATCGTCGGGGAAGCCATGGCGCTGGCCCAGGGCAGCCAGGCTGTTGAGGTTCTTCTTCAGGAGGCTCGCGCGTGAAGGCGCTTACCGCAAATCGCCTGACCGACGGCGAGGTCGTGTTCTGGCGAGCCGGCCAGTGGGTCGAGAGCTTCGGCGACGCCGACCTCTTCGATGACGACGATCCGGCCGGCGAGGCCGCCGAGGCGCACGGCAAGAACCAGCCGACGGTGGTGGTCGAGCCCTACCTGATCGACCTCGTCGAGTCCGAGGGCCTGTGGGCGCCGGTGAGCTACCGCGAGCGCATCCGCGCGCTCGGCCCCACCAACCTCAACCACGGCAAGCAGACGGCGGGCGGCGCGGTGATCGCGGCCCTGCTGCATGCCCACGGCGGCGCCCGCTCCAAGGGCCGCGTCGACCTGATCAAGCGTAAGTGAGCCGCCGATGTACCAGTACGACACCATCGACAAGGACATGCTCGCCGACCGCAGCGCGGAGTTCCGCGGGCAGGTGGCGCGCCGCCTCGCGGGCGAACTGAACGAGGACCAGTTCAAGCCGCTCCGGCTTCGCAACGGCCTCTACCTGCAGCTCCACGCCTACATGCTGCGGATCGCCATCCCCTACGGGTCGCTGAACCCGACCCAACTGCGCAAGCTGGCGTGGATCGGCCGCACCTACGACAAGGGCTACGGCCACTTCACGACCCGCACCAACCTGCAGTTCCACTGGATCAAGCTCAGCGACGCGCCGGACATCATGGACCACCTGGCTGAGGTGGACATGCACGCCATCCAGACCAGCGGGAACTGCATCCGCAACGTCACGGCCGACCCCTATGCGGGGGCCACGGCCGAGGAGATCGACGACCCGCGCGTGTGGGCCGAGGCGATCCGCCAGTGGTCGACGGTGCACCCGGAATTCTCCTGGTTGCCGCGCAAGTTCAAGATCGCGGTCACCGCCGCGCCCAAGGACCGCACGGCGGCCAAGACCCACGACATCGGCCTCAACCTGAAGCGCGCCCGCGACGGCTCGCTGGGCTTCGAGGTGATGGTCGGCGGCGGGCTGGGCCGGTTGCCGCACATCGCGCCGACCATCCGCGAGTTCCTGCCGGCGCCGCGCCTCTTCTCGTACCTCGAAGCGATCCTGCGCATCTACAACCGCCACGGCCGGCGGGACAACATCCACAAGGCGCGGGTCAAGATCCTGGTCGCCGCCCTGGGCCGCGAGGAGTTCGCGCGTCAGGTCGAGGCCGAGTGGGAGAAGATCGGGTCCGAATCCGACCTGCCCGACACCGAACTCGCGCGTATCCGCGGCGCCTTCGCCCCGAAAAACTTCGAGACCCTGCCGGCGCAATCGGAAGCCTTCGAGCAGGCCCGCGCGGCCAAGCCGGCGTTCGCCCGCTTCGTGCGGAACAACCTGAAGCCCCACAAGGTCTCCGGCTACGGCATCGTCGAGATTTCGCTCAAGGCGATCGGCGAGACGCCCGGGGACGCCACGGCAGAGCAGATGGAGGTCGTCGCCGACCTCGCCGAGCGCTTCGGCCAGAACGACATCCGCGTCACCCACGAGCAGAACCTGGTCCTGCCGCACGTGAAGCTGGACGACGTGCCGGCGGTCTGGGCTGGGCTGGCCGAAGTGGGCCTCGCGACCCCGAACATGAACCTGGTCAGCGACATCATCGCCTGCCCGGGCCTCGACTATTGCGCACTGGCCAACGCCCGGGCGATCTCCGTCGCCCAGCACATCGCCGAGAAGTTCGCCGACCCGGACCGGGCCGAGCGTGTCGGCGAACTGAAGGTCAAGATCAGCGGCTGCATCAACGCCTGCGGCCACCACCACGTCGGTCACATCGGCATCCTGGGCGTCGATAAGAAGGGCGAGGAATTCTACCAGCTCACCCTTGGCGGCTCGGGCGCGGAGGACGCCGCGGTCGGCCAGGCGCTTGGTCCGGCGCTGCCGTACGACAAGGTCGCCGACGCCGTGGACACCCTGGTGGAGGTCTACCTTCGGGAGCGCGCCGATGGCGAACGGTTCCTGGACACCTTCCGCCGCACCGGCGTCGCCCCCTTCAAGGAGGCTGTCTATGCCGTCGCGGATTAAGCTCAAGGACGGCGTCTTCAGCCTGGTGGAGGATCCGTTCACCGCGGTCTCCGACGACTGGGCGATCCCGCAGGGTGACGTGATCATCTCGCTCACCCGCTTCCAGGCGGAAGGCGACCGGTTGCTGTCCGAAGGCCGCAAGGTCGGCGTGCGCCTTGAGGCCGAGGAGGAAGTCGAGGCGCTCGCCTACGACCTGCCGCGCCTCGCCGTCGTGTCGCTGGCGTTCCCGAAATTCGGCGACGGCCGGGCCTACAGCTACGCCTCGCTGCTGCGGGAACGTTTCAACTATCAAGGCGAGGTGCGCGCCGTGGGCGACGTGCTTCGCGAGCAGGCGGGCTTCATGGTCCGCTGCGGTTTCGACGCCTTCGAGCCGGCGGACGGCTCGACCCCGGAAGACTGGGAAAGGGCCGCCCATCGCTTCCGCCATGTCTATCAACGCTCCATCGACCGGCGCACGCCGGCGTTCGTGGAGCGAGGAGAGTGAGTATGGCCTACGACCTTTCTTCGGACCGGTCGCTTACGCTGGCTGCGCGGCTCGACGCCGAGCTGCGCCACGCCCATCCGCGCACCGTGCTGGAAGCCGCCGTCGAGACGTTCGGCGACAGCCTGGCGCTGGTTTCGTCCTTTGGGGCGGAGTCGGCGGTGCTTCTGGATCTCGTCGCCAAGGTGAAGAAGGACCTGCCGGTCCTCTTCCTCGACACCGGCATGCTGTTCGGCCAGACGCTGGACTATCGCCGCACCCTGACCGAACGTCTCGGCCTGACGGACGTGCGCGACCTGCGACCGCTCTATCAGGACCTGGCGGTGGCCGACCCCGAAGCCAAGCTCTGGCAGACCGACACCGACGCCTGCTGCGATGTGCGCAAGGTCGTCCCGCTGGAGCGAGCCCTGCTGCCGTTCGACGCCTGGATCACAGGCCGCAAGCGCTTCCAGGGCGGCGCCCGGCTGGCGCTGCCGGTCGTGGAGCAGGCTGACCATCAGGTGAAGTTCAATCCGCTGGCCAACTGGACCAAGGCCGATCTGGACGCCTATGCGGTGGAGAACGATCTGCCCGCTCATCCGTTGGTGGCTCAGGGCTTTCCTTCCATCGGCTGCTGGCCCTGCACCAAGCCGGTGGAAGAGGGCCAGGACGCCCGCGCCGGCCGCTGGGCGGGCTCGCAGAAGACCGAGTGCGGCATACACCTGGCCCGTGCTCCGGGCTCCGTCGCCAATGTCGGCGGCGACATTTGACGGCCATCACGGAAGCGTACAAACCCGATGAATGATGTGTCCATAGCTCCCGCGCCCGTGAAAGCTGGCGGCGCCTTCTTTGTCGAGACCGTGACCTGGGTCCAGCACTGGACCGAGAGCCTGTTTTCGTTCCGCACCACCCGCGACCCGAGCCTGCGGTTTTCGTCCGGCCAGTTCCTCATGGTCGGGCTGACCAAGGACGACGGCAAGCCGCTGGTCCGCGCCTACTCGGTGGCCAGCCCCGCCTGGCACGATGAGCTCGAGTTCTATTCGATCAAGGTCCAGGACGGCCCGCTGACCTCGCGCCTGCAGAACATCAAGGTGGGCGATGAGATCCTGATCGGCCGCAAGCCGACCGGCACGCTGGTGCTGGATGGGCTGCGCCCCGGCAAGCGGCTCTACATGCTGGGCACCGGCACCGGGCTCGCGCCCTGGCTGTCGCTGGCCCGCGACCCGGACGTCTACGAGCGCTTCGAGGACGTGATCGTCACCCACACGGTGCGCGAGGTCGCCGACCTCAACTACCGCGAACTCCTCGAGCACGAGCTGCCCAACGACGAGATCCTGGGCGAGCTGGTGGCGGGCAAGCTGCGCTACTACCCCACCGTGACCCGCGAGCCCTTCAAGACGCAGGGCCGGATCACCGACCTGATCACCTCGGGCAAGCTCTTCGACGACCTGGGCGTGCCGCCGCTGGATCCTGCGGTGGATCGCCTCATGCTCTGTGGCGGGCCGTCCGTGTTGGCCGACCTCAAGCAACTGCTGCTCGACCGCGGCTACGAGGAAGGCTCGATCGCCTCGCCCGGCGACTTCGTCCTCGAAAAGGCGTTCGTCGAGACCTAGGCGGCGCGCGCCAGTACGAACGCTGCTCGCGTCGCCAGGTCGCCGGTCGGCACGACGACCGGCTCGTATCCCAGCTCCGGCAACAGGCGCATCACCCTGCCGAATGTTGCTTCGGCCTCGTCCCAGTCCTGTTTCCGTTCCGCGTCGGTCTCGTAGATCTCGCGCCACGGCGGGAAGACGAAGACTTGGCGGTTGTAACGCCGCGTCCGGATCGCCTCGATCAGCTCTGCCGAGGGCTCCGCGCCGTTGGCGCCGTAGCTGTCGAAGATCCCGCGGTCGAAGAAGACGCGTCGCGCCTCGCCCCTCAACCGGTCGAAGTTGGCGATATCGCGGGCCGCTGTCTGCTCGACGAAGGCGTCGTTGTCGATCCAGGGAAGGGCTGGTCCGCCGCTCTCCATGTTCTCGCGGATCACGGCGCGAGCGTTCTCCTCGACGGCGATCTCACCTGCCGCCTGGAGGTGGCGCAGGAGCGAGGTCTTGCCGACCCCGGGACCGCCGGTGAGGACGAAGAAGTTGGGTTTCTCGATCATGCTGTTCCCCAGGCAAGGTCAAGCGCGCCGGAAGTCGGCGGGTTGGGTCGTCCGGGGGGATTTGCTCGGAGCGCGTGGGAAGCACGCGCGAGGCTAGGTCGGCGGGCAGCCCTTGAAGTCGCCGACCTTGACGGCGGTGAGGCTGGCGAGGTTCAGGGTCTTCGCCTGGCTCATCGAGCGGGCGCCCGTGCCGGTGTAGAGGTCGATCCGCGGGCCTTTGATCGCGCCGCCGACGTCGGAAGCGTACCAATAGCCGTCGTGGGCGGTGCCGTCAGGCATCTTCAGGCCGACGGTTTCCTTGATGAACAGCACGCTGCGCTTGGGGATCAGCTTCGAGTCGATGGCCACGGTGCGCATGGCCACGACCTTGCAGCCCAGCGAGTCCAGGGCGCCGACGCCTTTGGCCCCCGCATGATAGAGCGTGGCCTTCAGATTCCAGCCAGGACCGGACGGCAGGGTGCCGGTGATGACGGATGTAAGCAGGTCGCCAACAGGGTCGTTCGACGCGGCTTGCGCGTGCGAACTAATGGCGATCAAGGGGAGAGCTGCCAGGGCGGCGAGGCGGCGTCGCATGGACGGCGTCCTCCTTCGTCGTTGAACTGGTATTGAGGCAAACCTACCCCGGACTCGGGTCGGGGGGCAACCCGAGTCAGGGTGCGACCGCTTAACCTGTTAGGGTTTCTCACAGCCGGTGTGAGGCGACATCGTTTGAGGTCCGAGGGGAAATCACTCCATGGGACCGGCAAAGCTTGGAGGCTGGCGCATGAAAATCTACGGGGATTCCATCTCAGGGAATTGCCTTAAGGTGAAGTGGGTGGCCGAATTTTTGGGCCTTTCCTACGACTGGATCGAGACCGACATCATGGTCGGAGCGAGTCGCACGCAGGCGTTCCTGGCGATGAATCCGGCGGGTCAGGTGCCGGCCGTAATTCTCGACGACGGCCGGCCATTGGCCCAGTCGAACGCCATCATCCTGCACCTCGCCGAAGGGTCCGACCTGATCCCGGCAGACGCCTATGATCGAGCGCGGATGCTGGAGTGGATGTTCTGGGAACAGTACAGCCACGAGCCCTACGTCGCGGTCGCGCGGTTCCAGGTGCGTTACCAGGGCAAACCCGTCGCCGACCTCGAACCCCGGCTGGTCGAGCGGGGCAGGGCGGCGCTGCAGCGTCTGGAGGACGGCCTGGCGGATAGTCCGTTCCTGGTCGGGTCCACGCCCACGCTCGCCGACGTGGCGCTGGTCGCCTACACCCGCGTCGCGCACGACGGGGGCTTCGACCTCGCCGGCTACCCGCGGGTGAAGGCCTGGGTCGCGCGGGTCGAGCAGGCCTTGAAAATCGTCGACTGAATCGGGCGGTGGGCGCTTGCCTTGGCCGGGCCGGGGCCGCAAACCTCCACCGCATGAAACGCCTGATCCGCCTCGCGCTCGCCGCCGTCGTCGTCGTCGTCACGCCGGGCGTTGCGCTCGCCTGGGGAAACACCGGCCACCGCATCATCGGCGAGACCGCGGTCGCGGCGCTCCCGACCGACCTTCCGGCCTTCCTGCGCACGCCCCAGGCTGCACTGGATGTCGGCGAATATTCGCGCGAGCCGGACCGGTTGAAGGGCGCGGGCAAGCTCTTCGACAACGAACATTCACCGGCCCACTTCGTGGACCTTGGCGACGACGGGAAGATTTTCGGCGGCCCTGCGCTTTCGGCCCTGCCGCCCCTGCGCGAGGACTATGACACGGCGCTGCGGGCCGTCGGCCAGGACAACTGGAAAGCCGGGTACCTGCCGTATTCCATCCTCGACAGCTACCAGCGCCTCGCCAAGGACTTCGCCTACTGGCGGGTGCTGAAGGCGGCCGAGGCCAATCCGCAATGGAAGGCCCACCAGGCCTGGTTCACCGCCGACCGGCGCCGCCGCGAAGCGCTGATCCTGGCCGACGCCGGCCAACTGTCGCACTTCGTGGGCGACGGCAGCCAGCCGTTGCACGTGACCATCCACTTCAATGGCTGGGGCGCCGACCAACCGAATCCGCAGGGCTTTTCCAACGCCCGCCTGCACGGTCCCTTCGAAAGCGACCTGGTCCAGGCCAACGTCACCCGCAAGATGGTCGAGGCCAAGGTTGCCCCGACCAAACCCGTGGCCGCTCCTATCGAGAAGCACGTCGCCGAGTACCTCGCCGCCACCGGCGCGCTGGTCGTCCCGTTCTATGAGATGGAAAAGGCCGGCGGCATGGCGCCCGGCGACCCGCGCGGCGTCGCGCTGGCGACGCAACAGATCGCGGTGGGCGCTTCGGAGCTGCGCGACCTGATCGCCGACGCCTGGCGGGTCAGCGCGACCCAGACGGTCGGCTGGAAGCCGGTGTCCGTGGCTGACGTCGTGGCCGGCAAGGTCGATCCCTATCCGGCGCTCTACGGAATTGACTGATGTCCGTCCCACAGTTTGGCGAGCCTGAACCGGGCCGGACCTATCTCGACCGTCCGGCGGCCTTCGGGATCGTCGAGCGGGAAGGGCTGATCGCCCTCGTCCAGGTGGAAAAGCCGGGCTACGCGGCCTGGTTCGACCTGCCCGGCGGCGCAATTGATCCCGGCGAGGACGCAGCGCAGGCCGTGGTGCGCGAGTTCGGCGAGGAAACCGGCCTCAAGGTTCGGGCGGACGAGACCTACGCCCACGCCGACCAGCGGTTCATCAACACCGACGGCGAGGCGTTCAACAACCGGGCCGCCTTCTTTGTCCTGACCCTGCTGGGCGAGGACCCCGCGCTGAAGATTGAGGACGACCATACGCTGGTCTGGGCGGCCCCTGTCGAAGCGCTGGTTCGGCTGCGGCACCCGGCTCACGCCTGGGCTGTGGCGGCCTGGCTGCGCTTGCAGCGCTAGCGCCCGAGACCATCTCCCGCTAGTCGGTGGCCAGCACGGGAGATTCCATGGCCAAGGCCCAGCTCATCGACGGAAAAATCTACGCCGAGCGCCTGCGAAACCAGGTCGGGGCCGAGGTGGCCCAGCTCAAGGCCGACTACGGCATCCAGCCTGGCCTGGCGGTGGTGCTGGTCGGCGAAGATCCCGCCAGCGAAATCTACGTCCGATCGAAGGGCGAGCATTCGCTGGCGGTGGGCATGCATTCGGTGACCCACAGGCTGCCGGCCGACACGCCCCAGCACGACATCCTGCGCCTGGTGGGCGAGCTCAACACCGACCCGCTGATCCACGGCATCCTGGTGCAGCTGCCCCTGCCGAAGCACCTGGACGAGCGCGCCGTGCTCGCGGCGATCAATCCGGACAAGGACGTCGACGGGCTGCACGTGGTCAACGCCGGCCGGCTGGCCAGCGGCATCCCCGCACTCACGCCCTGCACGCCGCTGGGCTGCATGATCCTCCTGAAGGAGACCGTCGGCGACCTGACCGGCAAGCGGGCCGTGGTGGTCGGCCGCTCGGTGCTGGTCGGGCGTCCGATCGCCCAGCTGCTGCTGCAGGCCGACTGCACCGTGACCATCGCCCACTCCCGCACCCAGGACCTGCCGGCCATCTGCCGCGAGGCCGACATCCTGGTCGCCGCCGTCGGCCGGCCGCGGATGATCCGCGGCGACTGGATCAAGCCCGGCGCGGCTGTGATCGACGTGGGGATCAACCGCGTGCCCTTCGACGATCCCGTGAAGGCCGCCGCCGGCCGAACCAAGGTGGTGGGGGACGTCAACTTCAAGGAAGCCATGGAAGTCGCGGGTTGGGTGACGCCGGCGCCGGGCGGCGTCGGCCTGATGACCGTCGCCTGCCTGCTGCAGAACACCGTCTGGGCCGCTCGGCGGCAGGCCGGCATCGACCCCAGCTAGGCGATGGTGGCGTTCGTCCAGGTGACGATCTGGCCGAGGACGTCGGCGACCGCCTTGTCGTAGGCCGAGACGATCGCTCCGACGCGGTTGTCGGAGGCTCGCGTCTTCACTTCGAAGACCTGCTCGGTGACCTTCGACATGTCCATCTTCGACATCACGCCGCGTACGCGCACGACGATCGTCGGCGCGCTGCCTGTTCCCCCTTCGTAGCGGGCCTCGAAACTGCGGACGTCGAGGCGCAGCACGTATTCGCTCTTGGCCGCCTGTCCGCGAACGTTGAGCCGCACGCGGCCGGCGTCGGCGTCGAAGGCGCTTTGCACGGCCTCGGTCCAGAGGACGCTGGCCGGCGCGACCCAGCGGCTCTGCGCGACATAGGCCGCCTTGCCGCCGGCGAAGGTCAGGATGCGGTCGCCGGAGGCCTCGCTCGGGAAGAGGCCGTTGGCCTGGAAGACGCCGACCGTCCCCGTCTTCGGGCTGGCCTCGGCCGCAGGCTGGCCGAAGCGATAGAGTTGCGACGGCTTGGACTTCGGCAGCAGCGAGATGCAGCCGCTAAGCGCCAGCGCGATGGCGGCGACGCCGATGATCTTGAGCATCGGGCCGAAACGGAGCGTGGCGCGGGTCATGGCTTCACCTTGATCTCTTCAGCGGCGCCTTTGCCCAGCGCGCCGGTCGGACTTCTCTGGATGTCGTTCACCAGCCGCTCAAGCGCCTCGGTGGCGCTCTGCAGCTGGATGACGGCGGCGGTGATCTGCGGCAGGCCGGTGGTGGCGAAATCGCTGGTCGGTCCTTCGAGCTTGGCCAACAGGGCGCGTGCGGCGTGGGCGGCCTCCTTGGCCTCCTCCGCGGCGTCGGCGATGTTCTTCATGCTGCGCCGCCCGTCGGTATCGACGATCTGCCGGCCCGATTGGGTGAGGGCGGTGACCTGCTGCGCGGCCGCGTCGATGTCCTGCAGGGCCTTCTGAGCGTCGGCGATCAGCGCCTTGCGTTCGCGCAGTTCGGCGGTGACCGCCTGGGTGTCGGAGAGCGCGGCCGAGAAGGTCTTCACGTTCTGGTCGGAGAGGACGCGGTTGATCCGGTCGAGCGCCTCGATGGTGCGGGTCAGCACCGTGCCGCCGCCCTCCAGCAGGTCCGAGAGCGCGCTGCGCTGGCTCTTCAGGATCGGCACGCACTCACGGATCTGCATGCGCTCGCAGCGCGCCTTCTCGACCGCCTTGAGCAGCGGCTTGGAGGGCGTGCCGGCGGTGATCTGCACATAGTTCACCCCGGTGATGCCCTGCGGCTCGAGGGTAGCGTAGCTGTCGATACGGATCGGCACGTCGGAGGTTACCCGGGCGCGCGCGATCACCCGGCTGGGGTTGGTGCGGTCGAGGGCGATCTTGGTGACCTCGCCAACCTTGATGCCGTTGAAGTGGACTTCGCCGCCCTGATTCAAGCCGCGCACCGGTCCCTGGAAGACCACGTCATAGAGGTCGTACTCGTGGGCGAACTGCAGTCTGGCCAACCAGACGACGAAGATCACCAGCCCGATGGACAGGATCAGCGTGGAGAGCCCCACCAGGGCGTAGTTGGCGTTCTTTTCCATCAGGCCTCAATCCTTGCCTTGGCCGCCGCGGCGGCGCGGCCGCGGGGCCCCAGGAAGTATTCCTTGATCCAGGGGTGGTCGGAGTGCTCGAGCTCGTGCACCGGCGCGATCGCGACGACGTGCTTGTCGGCCAGGACCGCCACCCGGTCGGTGATCTCGTACAGGGTGTCGAGGTCGTGGGTGATCATGAACACCGTCAGGTCCAGGCTGTCGGAAAGGTCCTTGATCAGGACGTCGAAGGCGGCGGCGGAGATCGGGTCGAGGCCGGCCGTGGGCTCGTCGAGGAACAGCAGCTCCGGGTCCAGCGCCAGGGCCCGCGCCAGGCCCGCGCGCTTGCGCATGCCGCCCGAGAGCTCGGCCGGCTTGAGCACCCCGGCTTCGGGCTCCAGGCCGACGAGCGAGATCTTCAGGTTCGCCAGGTCATAGATCTCGTCGCGGGTCAGCGTCGTGTGCTCGAAGAGCGGGGCCGCGACGTTCTCCCTGACGGTCAGGTTGGAGAACAGCGCGCCCTGCTGGAAGAGCACGCCCCAGCGCCTCTCGATGACCGTCCAGCGCCGGCGCGACGCGTGCTCGATGTTCTGACCGAAGACCCGCACCGTACCGGCGGCCGGCCGCTTCAGCCCGATGATGGTGTTGAGCAGGACCGACTTCCCGGTGCCCGAGCCGCCCACCACGCCCAGCACTTCGCCGCGGCGGACCGAGAGGTCGAGGTTCTCGTGGATGATGTTGTCGCCGAACTGCGAGTGAAGCCCGCGGACCTCGAGTATCGGCGCGCGGTCCTCGTCGTCGTCGACGGCGGTGGGTGGGGCTGTCAGGTCGCTCATATGTCCAACTTCATGAACAGGAGCGCGAAGGCGGCGTCGATCATGATGATCGCGAAGATGGCGTGCACCACGGCCGCCGTCACCCGGCGACCGAGCGACTCGACGTCGTTGCCGACTTCCAGGCCCTGACGGCAGCCGATGCCGGCGATCACCATGGCCATCACCGGAGCCTTGCTGAGGCCGACCAGAAAGTGCTGCGGGCCGACGTTGTCGACGATCCGCTGCAGGAAGAAGGCCGGGCCCAGGTCGAGCACCGACCAGACAACCACCAGGCCGCCAAGCAGGCCCGCGAGCGTCGCCACGAAGGTGAGCAGCGGGATGGTCAGCAGCAGCGCCGCGAACCGCGGGAACACCAGAGCCTCGTAGGGGTCGACGCCCATCACCTGCATGGCGTCGATCTCCTGGTTCATCTTCATCGAGCCGATTTCGGCGGCGAAGGCCGAGGCCGAGCGGCCTGCCAGGAGCACGGCGGTGATGATGATGTTGAATTCGCGCAGCACCGCGATGCCGATCAGCTCGACCGCGAACACCTCGGCTCCGAACTGCCGCAGCATGTTCGCGCCCAGCAATCCCACGACCGCGCCAATGAAGAACGAGGTGACGGCGACGATCGGGATGGCGTCCAGCCCGGCGCGCTCCATCAACGTGAAGATCGACGCCCAGCGGATGCGTTTGGGCGCCACGAAGAGGTAGCCCGCAGTCCGCGCGATGGTCACCAGCAGGTGGCCGAAGAAGGCCATGGTGTCGACGCCTTCGTCGGCGACGTTCATCACACCCTTGCCGATCCGGACCGTGAGTTCGTGGAAGCCCCTGGGCTCCTTCTTCACGACCGGTTCGGTTTTCACCGCGGCGGCGACCAGTTCCAGCAGCCGCATGCTCTCGGGCCGGGCCTCGACCCGGGCGAGGTCGAAGTTGTCGCCGCCCGCACGGATCAGCGCATAGGCGCCTGCGGTGTCGAGGCGGTGGACCTTGCTGATATCGATCTTGCGGTTTCGATGGCTGACCAATTCCTGGGCAAGCCGCATGGGCGCGTCGGCCAGATTGTTGGCGGTCCAATCGCCGGAGAGCAGGACGGCGGCGTCTTGCGCTTCGCCCGTCACGCTGAACTCGGCCGATCTCGCCATAGGCAACAGTCTCGCGGTTTCAGGGAACTGCAGCGCGCTCCACATTTCGAGTCGCGCGGACCTGAGAGATGTGACCCTAGCAGAGCGAGCGCAACGGCCGAACGCCCTTATGGCGCAGGCTGATCCGCCCACGGCCCTTGAGGAATTCTCGCGCAGAGGTGATCGCCACGGCAAAGCTGAGCCTACATTTGGCCAAACTCACGCAGGTAAGCATGGAGCAGTGGCCCGGGAGCGGGCCTGGGTTACGTCGTCATGGGTTGGAGAGTGCGTTGAGCCGTCAGATCGAGTTGGCTGGGAAATCTGGAGCCCGCTATCGCTATACCCCGTTGCAGGAGGAGCGCTTCCTGCCGCCGGCGGGGGCGAATTTCGTCATCGCCAAGCTGACCAAGGACGGCGCCACCGTCATGTACGCCGGCGAGACCGACAACCTGGCCAACCAGACCTGGCGCCAGGCGCTGGAGAAGGCGCGCGAGGAGCACCGCGACGCCGCGATCCTCACCCGCCTCAATGTGACCCGCGCGGTCCGCAAGGCCGAGCAGGAAGACCTCGTCGAGGAACACCACCCGCCGATGAACCTGTCGAGCCGCGCCTAGCCTTAGGCCGCGGCCACGCCCATGCTTCGCGCATGGAGAGGCCCGTCATCGTCATCTTCGGCGCCGCGGTGCGGCCCGACGGCCGTCCGTCGCCATCGCTGCTGCGGCGGATCGGCTATGGGCTGAAGGCCGCCCAGGCGCACCCCGACGCGCCGATCTTCTGTTCGGGCGCCGTCGGCCGGGCAGGGCCGTCGGAGGCCTCCATCATGGCCCGCGTGCTGCGTGGGCAGGGTGTGGCGACCGATCGCGTGGTCCTCGACGAAGCCAGCCGTGACACCCTGCAAAGCGTCATCGCCGCGGCGCGCTACGTCTGTCGTAGCGGGCGGGGTGGGCTGATCGTCTGCAGCGACAGCTACCACCAGCCGCGCATCCGCCTGATGCTGGGCGTGCTCGGCGTCGCGACCGAAGCTGGTCCGACCGCGCGAGGCCTGGCAGGCTCGCGGCCGGCGACCTGGCTGCGCATGTATCTGCGCGAGGCCCTGGCTATTCCCTATGACCTGGGGATCGTGATCGCGCGACGGCGCGAATTCCTCGCCGCGATCGCCGCCTAGAACTGGCCGAAGCGGATATCCGAACTGCCGGCCGGAAGCTCGATGGTCATGCCGTCCTTGGAAAGCCGCCAGTCCAGCGGTCCGCCGGCGTCCACGCCCTTGGTGAAGGCCTCCGGCGTGTAGAACGGCAGGCCAGCCTGGATCAGGTGGTAGAACACCAGCCGCTTGACGCCGGCGGCGCGGGCGATGTCGGCCGCCTCCACCGGGGTCGTGTGGTAGGTGAGGGTGTCGGTCATCAGCGAGCTCATGCGGGGATTGCCCATAGCCGCGAGCCCCGACGCCAGCTGGCGGGTCATGTCGTTGTTCTGCGCCTCGTGGATCAGCACATCGGCGCCCTTGGCGGCCACGGCCAGCGGCGGCCAGTAGCGGGTGTCGCCGCTGATGACGACCGAGCGGCCCTTGTAGTCGAAGCGATAGGCGTAGGCCGGCGTGACGGGATCGTGCGCCACGACGATGGCGGTCACCTTCAGGGGTCCGTCTTCCCAGGCCGTCGCAGTCGCGGCGCCTGATGCGGCGGCGTTCGGCACGGGCACGATCTTCGGCTGCAGCAGGCCGGCGTCGATGGAGAACTTGTAGGCGCCATGCTCGTGGTGCGCCTTGCGATAGCCGTGGTCCAGTTCGTAGGCTTGGTTGAAGCCCGCGGCGACCTTGTCGACACCCGGCGGACCGACCAAGGCCAACGCGGCGGGCCGGCCAGCCACCCAGCTCTGCAAGTTGAACTCACCCACGTCGCCGATGTGGTCCGAGTGGAAATGGGTCAGGAACACCGCCTTGGCCGTCGCGACCGGCATCCGCCACAGCATCAGGTTCTCTGTGGCCTCGGGTCCGACATCGACGAGGTAGAGATTGTCGCCCGCCTGGACCGCCACGCAGGGCTTGGCCCGGCCCACGATCGGCAACGGGCCGGAGGTGCCGCAGAAGACGACCCTCAGGCCATCGATAGGCCCGGTGGCGGCAGGGCCCGGCTGAGCAATGGCTGGCGCCGCGATCAACCCCAGCGCAAACGCCAGGACCCCGAACAACCTTCGCATCGTGCACACTCCCTAGCCGGAACCGCGGTTCGCATTCTATGGTGGTGCTTGCAGAAAGCCAGGGCTTTCGAACAGTGGTCTTCGAGTTCGGGAAGGACATGCCATGACGGGCCCAAAGATCGGCCGGACCCTTGCGGACTCGACGCCCTGGTGGCCGCCCAAGCCCAAGGCGCCAAAGGGCGCGCCGAATATCCTGGTGGTGCTGTTCGACGACGTCGGGTTTTCAGACTTCGGCTGTTACGGCTCGCCGATCGCAACGCCCACCATCGACCGGCTGGCGGCGGAGGGCCTGCGCTACACCGGCTTCCACACGACGGCGATGTGTTCGACAACTCGCGCCGCCTTTCTCACGGGGCGCAACCACCACTCCGTGGGCATGGGTTGTCTCGCCAATTTTGACAGCGGCTATCCCGGCTATCGCGGCAAGATCGCCAAGGAGGCCGGCACGCTGCCCGAGATGCTGAGGCCGCACGGCTACCGCAACTACATGGTCGGCAAGTGGCACGTGACGTCGCTGACGGAGTCCGGGCCGACCGGGCCCTTCGACGGCTGGCCGCTCGGGCGCGGATTCGATCGTTTCTATGGCTTCATGGACGCCGAGACCGACCAGTATTCGCCGGAGCTGGTCAGGGACAACACGCCCATCGAACAGCCCGCCAGCTACGCCGACGGCTACCACCTGACCACCGATCTCGTGGACCAGTCGATCCGCTACCTGGCCGATCACATGGCCGATGCGCCGGAAACCCCGTGGCTGCTTTGGTTGGCCCCCGGGGCCTGCCATGCGCCCCACCAGGCGCCTCAGGACGTCATCAGGCCCTACGACGCCGTCTTCGCCGACGGGTGGGACGCCGAGCGCGAGCGCCGGCTCGCCAGGCAGAAGGCGATGGGCGTGGTTCCGCCGGACACCCGGCTCCCGCCGCGCAACGACGGCGTCGCCGCGTGGGACGACCTTCCGCAGGACGCCCGCACGGTCGCGACCCGCCTGCAGAGCGCCTTCGCCGGTATGCTCGACCACGCCGACCGCGAACTGGCGCGGCTCGTGGCGTTCCTGGAAGAGACCGGCGTGCGGGACGATACCCTGATCCTGGTGCTCTCAGACAACGGCGCGAGCCAGGAAGGCGGGCCGCACGGCTTCGTCAACGCCATGGGTCCCTACAACGGCAAGCCTGAACCGATGGCGGAGAAGCTGGCGCGGCTGGACGACATCGGCGGTCCCGAGAGCCATTCCAACTTCCCGCATGGCTGGGCGATGGCCTCCAACACCCCGCTGCGCCGCTACAAGCAGAACACCCACGGCGGCGGCATCCGCGATCCGCTGGTGATCTCCTGGCCGAACGGCATCGCCGCGCGAGGCGAGCTGCGCACCCAGTTCGCCCACGCGAGCGACCTGACGCCGACCTTGCTGGACGTCCTGGGCCTCACGCCGCCTGACACGATCGCGGGCGTCGCCCAGATGCCGATGGAGGGCGAGAGCTTCGCCGCCAGCCTGGCCGATCCGTCGGCGCCGGCCCGCAAGCGCCCGCAATACTTCGAGATGTTTGGGCACCGCGGGCTCTGGCGCGACGGCTGGAAGGCCGTGGCGTTCCATCCGCCGGGTACGCCGTTCGACGAGGACCGCTGGGAGCTGTTCCACCTCGACGCCGACTTCTCGGAG
>JBOHKZ010000491.1:0-5123 GCA_050729355.1 Phenylobacterium sp.
GACCTGGACGCCCCGGCCGAAGACCGCCGCCGTGAGCTGCACGCCCCGGGCGCAAGCCTCCGAGGCGGCCGACCGGACGGTGGGCGCCGGGTTCGCGCGCGGCCTCCTGGAGTTCGCCGTCGCCAAGGGCGCCAGTCGTGCGGTGCTGCTGGAGCGGTCGGGCCTCAAGGCGGCCGACCTGCAGGACCAGGACGCCCGCGTGCCGTTCCGCGGCTATGTCGCGCTGATGAGGGCAGGCCAGGCGCTGACCGGCGACGGCGCGCTGGCGCTGCACTACGGCGAGGCCGTCGATATCGCCGAGGTCTCGATCATCGGGCTGGTGGGCCAGGCGTCCGAGACCATGGCGGAGGCGTTCCAGCAGCTGAACCGCTTCGTGCGGTTGATCGTGGAGACCGACAATGAAGGCGGCGGCGAGCGCTTCGGGATCCGGGGCGACAAGGACGGCCTGTGGATGGTCGACAACCGCCGCAACGCCAACGACTTCCCCGAGCTGACGGAATCCGCCTTCGCCCAACTGGTCTGCGGGCCGCGCCGCTTCGACGAGGCGCCCTTCGTCAAGGCCGTCCACCTGACCCATCCCGCGCCGGCGCACGCCGCGGAATACGAGCGCATCTTCCGCGCGCCGGTGGTGTTCGGGAGCGACCGTAACGGCCTGCTGATCGATCCCCAATGGTCGGCGCACAAGGTCGCGCGCCTGCCGCGCTACGCCTTCGGGGTGCTGACCGAGCACGCCGACGCGCTCTTGCAGACCCTCGAAAGCTCCAAGTCGGTGCGGGGGCGGGTGGAAAGCCTGTTGATGCCCGTCCTGCACACCGGCGCCGCAAGCATGGACACCGTTGCGGGCAAGCTCGGGATGAGCCGCCAGACCCTGTTCCGCAAGCTGAAGGCCGAGGGCGTGACCTTCGAAAAGGTGCTCGACGAGCTGCGGCATCGGATGGCGGCCGACTACCTCGGGGCCCGCAAGGTCTCGGTCAACGAGACCGCCTATCTGGTCGGGTTCTCGGAGCCGGCGGCGTTCTCGCGGGCATTCAAACGCTGGACGGGAACGAGCCCGCGCACGGCGCGCGCCGCCGCCGCCCAGTCGGTCTGATCGCCAACCAAATTGACAGAGGTGGTTGGCGCGGTCGGGCTCCCTTCATCGGTGAAACCTGAGGTCAGGTTTTTGGCGCCCCGCGTCATGGGCGCCAGGCCCGCCATCGATAGCCTGAGCCCATGTCAAACAACCTTCAGATCAGTCCCGACGCCCCGCTCATTCTCCACGCCCTGGCGATAGCCGCGCTCGTTCTGCACGTCGGCGGCGGCGCGACCGGCATCGCGTCGGGCTGGGTGGCCATCCTGGCGCGCAAGGGCGGACGGATGCATCGCCTCGCCGGCACTGTGTTCTTCGTCGCCATGCTTACGATGTCCGGGATCGCCACGATCGTGGCCCCGATGCTGGACGCCGACCAGTGGGTGAACACCACCATGGCGGTGTTCACCTTCTACCTGACGGCCACCGCCTGGATGACCGTCCAGCGCAGGGCAGGCGAGGTGGGACGCTTCGAGCGCGCCGCTGCGGTTATCCCCATCGGCGTCGTGGTCGTAGGGTTTGGGCTGGCCTGGGTCGCCGTGCGGAGCGGCACGGCCGGCGCCAACGCTCCGGTCTTCCCGTTCGCCATCATCGCGGCGATCGCGGCGGTCTGCGACCTCAAGATGATCCGCCGCGGCGGGATCTCAGGCGCGCCCCGCGTCGCGCGGCACCTGTGGCGCATGACCCTGGCGCTCTTCGTCGCCACCGGCTCGTTCTTCCTCGGCCAGCAGAAGTTCCTGCCGGAGGAGGTGCGCGGGACCATCATTCCGGCCCTGCCGGTGCTGGGCGTCGTCGCGCTGCTGGTCTTCTGGATGCTGCGGGTGCGGTTCTGGCGCCCCCGCCGCCAAACCCTCGCTTTTTCCTAACCGTGGATCGGAACCGGACCATGCGTTCTCTGTCGTGCCTGATCGCCGCCGCCGTGCTCATCGCCGGCGCCGCCGACGCCGCCCCCTACCGCGCGCCGCGGACCAGCTTCGGCGCCCCTGACCTGCAGGGGCTGTGGACCAACACCTCGCTGACCTTCCTGCAACGGCCGCCGATCTTCAAAGCCCTGATCGCCACCGACAAGGAAGAGGCGATGATGATCGCCGGGTTCAAGAAGATGACCGGCGACCTCACCAAGGACCGGGTCGATCCGAACCTGCCGGCGCCGCCCGTCGTCGCCGAGGCGCCGCAGGCCGATTACCTCGAGATGGACATGCGCCTGGCGCGGATCGACGGCCAGCCGCGCTCGTCGTGGATCGTCGAGCCCGCCGACGGCCGGCTACCCTACTCCGACGCCGAGAAGACCCGTCGCGCAGCCGCGGCCAAGGCGCCGGACCGCTTCGACAACATCGAGGATCGCGACACCCAGGAGCGGTGCCTGACGGCGATCGGTTCGCCCGAAGGCCCGCCGATGATGAACACCGGCTTCAACGGCCACTACCAGATCATCCAGACCCGCAATTACGTCGCCATCCAGGTCGAGATGAACCACGACGTGCGGATCATCCGCATGGATAGCCGCGCCCACATGCCGGCCGCCATCAAGCCGTGGCTCGGCGACTCCGTGGGCTGGTGGGAGGGCGACACCCTGGTGGTCGAGACCACCAACCTGAACCCCGAGGGCCATGTCTATTCGCTGGGCGGCGGCTTTCGCTATTCGGAGCGGACGAAGATCACCGAGCGGTTCACCCGCACCGGGCCGGACCAGATCCTCTATGCGTTCACCGTCGATGACCCGGAGGTCTTCGCCCGGCCCTGGCGCGCCGAGATGCCCATGCGCACCGCCAAGGGTCCGATCTACGAATACGCCTGCCATGAGGGGAACTACTCGCTGCCCAACATCCTGGCCGGCGCGCGGGTTCAGGAGCGGGAGGCGAGGGCGGTCGCGGACAGTGGCGGTCGCTAGCGACCGCACTTTCTGCGGCGCTTCTTTCCGCGTTGCGCGTTACCCCGCCATGACCAGATCCATAGTGCTCCTGTTAGGCGCCTTCCTCGCAGCGCCGCTCGCCGCTCACGCCGCCGACACACCGCCAGGCAAGGTCCAGGCAGCGTTCGGCAACACGGTGCTGACGATCGACCCCGACGGGCGGTCCCGGAAGATTTGGCTGCAGCCCAATGGGACCTGGACGGGCCTAAGTCGTCGGGGATTGGATCTGGCCGGCAAGTGGACGGTGCAGGGCGACAAGGTCTGCCTTAGCCAGTCCAAGCCCCGCCTGCTCGGCACGATGTGCGAAGAATTCCCGACCGAGTTTGGAGCCGCCATCGAAGCTAAGGACCCGACCGGGAAGGTGGTTCACGTGAAGCTGGTCAGAGGACACGTGAGCAAATAGCTGGCCCTTCCGCCGCGTAGGCAGCTCAATCGCTTCGGCTGATGACGGCGCCGACCAGTTCCGCAGGCTCGGGCGCTTCGTAGACGCCCTCGATGAAGTCGAACATGTCGGGGGGCACGTCGATCGCGAAGCCTTCGCCGCGGATCACGTTGCGCTCGGCCACCCGGGCCCGGCGCGCCTCCGAGGGTGCGTCGACGAAGTGGAATTGCAGGGGCAGGCCGGTCGCCTCGGCGATTTCGCGCACGCGGTCGCGGTCCGCCCGGCGCATCAGCCCGATGTCGAGGATCACCGAGGTTCCGGTCGCCATGACGCCGGCGGCGACCGACCATATCTGCGCCTCGCAACGGCCGACGCGCTCGATCATCCAGTCGTACTGCAGCGGCTCGGGCATGTCGGGCCCGAACATCCTGGCCATCCAATCGTCGAGGATGAAGGCCAATGCCTTTTCCCGCCGGGCGAAGGCATTGGCGTAGGTGGTCTTCCCCGCGCCGCTGGGGCCGAAGATGACGTTCAAAGTTGCGGTCATGCGAAGGGTGCTAGCGGACCGTCAGCCCGCCGTCGATCACCAGTTCCTGACCGGTGACGTAGCGGCTCTCGTCGCTCGACAGCCAGAGCACGCCGTTGGCGATGTCCTCGGGCCAACCCTTCACGCCGAGCGGCACGGCCATGGCCGACATGGCGTCGAGGTCCGGCGGAGCATTGGCGAGCGGGTTCACCGCCTGGCCGACGGTCAGCCAGATCGGCGTCTCGATCAGGCCCGGGTGGACGGAGTTCACCCGAATGCCGTCCTTGGCGTTGGCGCATTCCATGGCGATGGCCTTGCTGAAAAGCCGCACGCCGCCCTTGGTGGCGCAGTAGCCGGCCAGCATGGCCGAGCCCTTCAGGCCGGCCACCGAAGACATGTTGATGATGCTGCCGCCGTCGCCCGACGCGCGCATCAGGGGCAGGGAATGCTTCACGCCCAGGAAGACGCCGTCGAGGTTGACCGCGGTCTGGCGGCGCCAGTCGGCGAGGGTCATGTCGAGGATGGAACCGCCGATGCCGATGCCGGCGTTGTTGACCAGGATGTCGAGGCGGCCTTCGCGGGTCTTCACCTCGGCGATGACGCTTTCCCAGGCGGCCTCGTCGGTGACGTCGTGGTGCAGATACCAGGCCTTGCCGCCGGCCTTCTCGATCAGGGCGACGGTCTCGGCGCCCTTTTCATCCTGCAGGTCGGTGACGACCGCGGTCGCGCCCTCCGCCGCCAGCTTTTCGGCGCAGCCGCGGCCGATGCCGCTCGCTCCGCCGGTGATCAATGCGACCTTGCCTTCGACCCGACCCGCCATGACGTCCTCCCGCTCATGTTATCTGCGATCAGGCGTAACGCAGGCGAGCTTCCCGCCCAAGGGTTTCGTGCTAAGCGCTACCGTGAGAGGCGACCCCATGGTTGTGACTATCCGAGCGTGCGACCCCGGCGACGAACGCGCGCTGGCGCTGGTGGGCAAGGCGACGTTCCTGGAAACCTACGCGGGCGAACTCGATGTGGCCGATGTCCTCGACCATTGCGAGGCGGAGCACGGGACGGCGCGCTACGCCGCCTGGCTGAAGACTCCCGGCTATCGGCTGTGGATCGCCGAGGTCGAGGGCGGCGCGCCGGTGGGCTATGCCGTGCTGGGACCGGTCGACCTGCCGCTCCAGACGAGCGTGCGGGACATGGAGCTGAAGCGGATCTATCTGCTGCACCGCTTCCATGGCGAGGG
>JBOHKZ010000492.1:0-3525 GCA_050729355.1 Phenylobacterium sp.
TCACCGGACGGGCCATCGCGCTGGACCTCTCCGCCAATACGACCGGGGCCATCGTGCGGCAGGCCAAGGCGAACGCCGACGGCAAGCCGGCCATCGCCGGGGACATCCTGCTCGGGTCGGGCGACGACCGCGTCGAACTGCTCGGCGGCACGCTGCGCGGCGCGCTCAGTTTCGGGAACGGCATGGACACCCTGGTCATCGACGGGGCGGCGGACGCGCAGGGGGCGCTCACCGACACCGACGGACGGCTGGCGGTCAGCATCGGCGAGGGCCGGCTGGCCATCACCAACCTCGCGACCGTGAACCTCACCTCCCTGTCGCTCGGGGCCAAGAGCGTCCTTGGAATCACCATCGATCCCGCCAGCCAGGCAGCCACGCGCCTGCAGGTCTCGGGCGCGGCCACCGTGGCCAGTGGTGCGGAGATCGATATCTCGCTGGCCTCGCTGGTGAAGAAGGCCACGACCTATGAGCTGATCCATGCCGGCAGCCTGCAGGTCGGGACGGCGGGCGCGAACCTGGTGGGTTCGCCCTACCTCTACACCGCGGCGCTCCGGACCGACGCGGTCGCCAACGCCGTACTCGTCGACATCAAGCCGAAGACCGCCGCCGAGCTGGGCCTCAATCGCTCCGGGGCCCAGGCCTATGGCGCCGTGTTCGCGGCGCTCGACAAGGACGAGAAGATCGAGACCGCCTTCCTCAGCCAGAGCACCAAGCAGGGATTCCAGGCGCTTTACGACCAGATGCTGCCCGACCACTCGGGCGGCGCGCTGATGTCGGCCGCGGCCATCTCCGGCGCCATCTCGCAGGCGGTGGGCCAGCCCCTGCCGCACGACGGCCGCGGCGGGACCGGGGTCTGGGCGCAGGAGATCCTCTTCAACGTCGAGCGCGATCCCGACCAGGCCCAGGGCTACCAGACCCACGGCTTCGGCCTGGCGGCGGGCGCAGAGATGGTCGGCGAGAGGAACGCCTTTGGGCTGAACGCAAGCCTCGTGACCGCCGACTACAAGGACAAGGGCGCCGCCACCGGCGAGCGCGTGGTGATGAACTTCACCGAGTTCGGCGGCAACTGGCGGCTGCGCGCCGGGGCCTTCCAGGCCGATGCGCGGGCCGGCCTGGGCTATGTGTGGTTCGACAGTGACCGCAAACTGCTGGCCTCGGGCCTCGATCTCACCTCCAGCGCCAAGTGGAACGGCTGGGTCGCCGACGCCCATGCCGGCGCCTCCTATGAGCTGAAGCTGGGCGGCCTCTACGCGCGTCCCGAACTCTCGGTCGACTATCTGCGGCTGAGCGAAGACGGCTACCAGGAGAAGGGCGGCGGAGCCGGCCTCGACCTCAAGGTCGACGATCGGAAGAGCGACCTTTTGACCGGCCAGGCCCTGATGGCCGTCGGCTACGAGTTCGGGACCGCAGAGTCCTGGTGGCGGCCGGAGCTGAAGGCCGGCTGGCGTCAGAAGCTGGCGGGGAAGGCCGGCAGCACGACCGCGAGCTTCCAGGGCGGCGACGCGTTCACCCTCGACCCGGAGGCGCTTTTCAAGGGCGGAATGGTGCTGCGTGGAGGCGTGGTCGGCGGCGCCGATCAGATCTATGCGGGCCTCAACGCCGGGGCCACGATCGACGGCGATTACACCGAATATGACCTGCGCGGGACCATCCGCCTGCGCTTCTAGGCCGCGGTCCCACGGCCCAGCCGCGCCCAACTCTCGCCCCGAAACCCGGTCAGGTAACCCCCCTGCCAAGGAGAAATCGGGTTTGACCGACGAGAATAATGCCCATTCGGGGCGCGCGCACCTTTGGAAGGTCGACGCGGTGCTGGGGGTGTCGGCGGCGCTGATGGCCTTTTCGGTGGCCGAGGCGGCCCTCCCGACGCCGCCCCTACAGACCCGGCCGATCGCCTATGCCGTCGCCCCGCCAGCCCCGCCGGCGCCGGCGCCGGAGCCTGCGGTGCTGATCGCCTTTTCCGAACCGCTGCCTGGCCAGGCGATCGTCTCGCCGTTCGGCCGCCGCCAGCTGCCCTGGGAGGAACAAGGTCGCCTGCACGCCGGCGTCGATATCGCCGCCAACGTGGGCCGACCGATCCTGGCCTCCGCCGACGGCGTGGTGGTGCGCGTGTCCCAGGACGCCGGCGGCTATGGACGCTTTGTCGAGGTCAAGCACGCCGAGGGCCTGAGCACCCTCTACGCTCATATGAGCAAGACGATGCCCAACATCGCGCCGGGCGTCGCCGTGAAGGCCGGGACGCCGCTGGGCCTGGTGGGCTCCACCGGCTCTTCGACCGGCGCCCACCTGCACTTCGAGATCCGCGACAGCCAGGAGCGCCCGCTCAATCCGACGCTCTTCCTGGACCGGAAGTTCGCGACGTCGGACGAGCTGCCGCTGCAGGCGGCGTTGCGGATGCCGCGTGGGACGCGGGTGGCCTATGTCTCGCACGTCCCAGCCGGGAAGCGCGGCGTGATGCAGGCCAAGCTGGACGGCAAGTCCGATGATGCCGCGGCAACGAGCGCCTCGAGCGGCAAACTCGACGATCTCGCCGTCGCCGTGGACAAGGTCGCCGGGCGCCCGCACGCGCGCATCAGCATGGTTTTTTCGCCCAAGGAGACCGAGGCCCCTCGATCTGACCCCGCCGCCTGACCATATGCTGGTCTCGCCGCAGAGAGGGATCGGATGAGGTACAAGCAGCTCGGCCGTACGGGCCTTCACGTCTCGGAAATCTGCCTCGGGACCATGACCTTCGGCGGCGCGGCGGATTCCGGCATGTGGCGGGCGATCGGCGCGCTGCAACAGGGTGACGTGGACGCCATCGTCGGTGAGGCCATCGCGTCCGGGGTGAACTTCTTCGACACGGCCGACGTCTATTCCTTCGGCGAGTCGGAGCGGCTCCTGGGCCAGGCGTTCAAGAACCTCGGAACCCGGCGCAAGGACGTGGTGATCGCCACCAAGGTCTATGGCGAGATGGGTCCCGGACCCAACGACCGCGGCGCCTCGCGCGGCCACATCATGGACTCGGTGCAGGCCAGCCTCGAGCGCCTGCAGACCGACCACATCGACCTCTATCAGATCCACGGCAACGACCCCGTCACGCCGATCGACGAAACCCTGCGCGCGCTGGACGACCTGACCCGCCAGGGCCTGGTCCGTTACGTCGGCGTCTCCAACTGGGCGGCCTGGAAGATCGCCAAGGCGCTGGGGCTGAGCGAGGCCAAGGGCTACGCCCGGTTCGAGACCCTGCAGGCCTATTATTCCATCGCCGGCCGTGACCTGGAGCGCGACCTGATCCCGATGCTGACCTCGGAACAGCTCGGCCTGATGGTGTGGTCGCCGCTGGCCGGCGGTCTGCTGTCGGGCAAGTTCGGCCCCGGCTCGAACAATCCGCAGGACGCGCGGCGCACCAACTTCGATTTCCCTCCGGTCGACAAGGATCGGGCGTGGAGGTGCGTCGAGGTGATGCGCGAGGTGGGCGACGCGCACGGCGTCTCGGTGGCCCGCGTGGCGCTTGCCTGGCTGCTCGCCATGCCCGCGGTGATGAGC
>JBOHKZ010000493.1:0-6408 GCA_050729355.1 Phenylobacterium sp.
GGTTGATGGAGACGGCGAACCTGCGGTGCGCCGTGGCCAGGCTCTCGTTGTCGCGGTGGGGCCGGAAATAGCCGCCGTCGGCGGCGTCGTAGGCGGCGACCAGATAGCGCTCGAGGCGGGTGGCCTCGAACTGGAAGACCCGCTTGATCTCCGGCAGTAGTCGGCGGCGCAACCGCACCAGGACGTCGCGGCGCAGATCCTCGTCGGTGATCGTGACGTCGCGGCGGCGCTTGAAGTCGTCCAGCACGCCGACCGTCTTGCCGTCCACGTCGCGCATCACGCCCGACGGGGCGCCGCCATCGGCATCGTAGTAGGCGATCAGGCGCTTGCACATCTCGGGCTCAAAGATCCTGGGCGCGATCAGGACCGGCGCGTAGAGCGGCGCGCCGGCGTGCTCGGAAACCTCCGGAAGCGCCTCGATCTCTTTGAAAATACGAATCTCTTCGCCTATGGGAACCGAGTCCAGCACCCGCAGGAAGGGGTCGAGGAGCAGCCAGAAAGGCGCCTCCGTTCCCTGCGGCGTCAACGCGCCATAGAGCCGGCTGACCTTGCCCTCGGGGTCGAAGAACCAGCGAAGGCCGCGATCGCGGTTCTGGGCCGCGGCGATCGAGGCGGCGTCTCGCAGGACCATGAAGCAGGTGAGCTTGCGGTCGTCGAAGAGGTGGGCGCGGGCGTCGAATGCGGCCATGGCCCGGTCGCGCGCGGCGCCCGGCGGCGGCAGGAAGGCCAGCAGCACATAGCGGCCCGCGCTGGTGTTGAAGTTGAAGTCCGGATGGTTCGGCGCGGGCGCGGAAAACCACGGCGCGAACTCGCCGACAGAGAGCGGCGGCAGGGGGCTGAGCAGGTCGGCGACGCTCATCCCAGCGCCAGCTCAGGCGTCTCGCCAACCCGCGCCCGATAGGCCCGGAGAACCTCGGCGCCCGCCTCGTCGTAGAAGAAAGGCAGGAAGGCGTAGCGCCGCCCCGTGACCATCGGGGTGGCCTCGTGTAGCAGGGCGCAGGAGAACACCACCGCGCCGCCCAGCGGCGGCCGATAGGTGGCGGGCCCGAACTCGGCGAAACGCAGGTCGCCGCCTTCGAAATCGTCGTTGAGGTTGATCGAGCAGGCGAACTTCCGGTGCGCCGTACCCATGGTGGTGTGGTCGCGGTGCGGGTGGAAGACCGCCCCGTCGGCCGTGTCGTAGCAGCTCACGACGTAGCGCTCGATGTGGTTGGCGTCGAAGCCCAGGCCGCGCTTGATCAGCGGGAAGAGCCGGCGTTCCAGCCGCTCGCGCAGCGCCGCCTGCAGGGCCGGGTCTTCGACAATGACGTCGCGGCGCTTCTTGAGCTCGTCCATGACCGCAACGGTGCGGTCGCCGGCGTCGCGCATCACCCCGCTGAAGCTGCCGCCGGTGGCCTGGTGCAGGGCGATCAGCGCCTCGCACATTGCAGGCTCGAACACCCGCGGCGCGATCAGCACCGGCGCATGCAGGGCGGTCCCGGCGTGAGCGCCCGGTTCGGGCAGCCGGGCCATGAACTCGAACATCTTCTGGGGTTCTGTGAGCGGCGCGTGGCCGATGACGCGCAGGGCCGGATCCAGCAGCATCCAGAAGGGCCGCTCGGCGCCGTCCTCGCCCAGCGCGTCGTAGAGCCGGCTGACGGCGCCCTCGAAGTCCAGGAACCAGCGCAGGCCGCGCATGTCACGCAGGCCGGCCGCCATTTCCGGATCGCGCACCACCACGAAGGCGGAGAGCCGCCGGTCGTCGAACAGGCGCTGGTTCTCGGAGAGCATCTTCAGCGCCGCGCCGCCTGCCGCCGCGTCCGTCGCCGGCAGGAAGGCCAGCAGCACGAAGCGTCCCGCGACCGTGTCGAAGGCGAATTCAGGGTTGGATGGCGTAGGCGCCGTGAACCAGGGCGCGGGCTCGCCGGGCGACAGCGGCATTCAATTATCCCTTTCGCCTGCCTGTTTAGGGCGCGCCGGAGGCCCCGTCACCCGGGTCGATTTGTCTACGCGCGTACGCGCGCGCACGAGAGTTGGCGCTGAGGTCTTCAGAATGCTAACTAAGAGACCCATATACGCATTGCGATTCTAGCGGCGAAAACCCTCCTTTGACCGACGAAAACACCACCCCTCCGGACGACCGGCGCGGGGGCATCGCCCCTATCGCGATCGAAGACGAGCTGAAGCGTTCGTATCTCGATTACGCCATGAGCGTGATCGTCAGCCGAGCCTTGCCGGACGTCCGCGACGGGCTGAAGCCCGTGCACCGGCGCATCCTATTCTCGATGGGCGAGCAGGGGCACACGCCCGACCGTTCCTACGTGAAGTCCGCGCGCGTCGTCGGCGACGTGATGGGTAAGTATCACCCGCACGGCGACCAGGCGATCTACGACACCATGGTCCGCATGGCGCAGCCGTTCTCGATGAACCTGCTGCTGATCGACGGGCAGGGGAACTTCGGCTCGGTCGACAACGACCCTGCCGCGGCCATGCGCTACACCGAAAGCCGCATGACGCGGGCGGCCATGTCGATCCTGGCCGACCTCGACAAGGACACCGTCGACTTCAAGGACAACTACGACGGCTCGGAGCACGAGCCCGTCGTCCTGCCGTCGCGCATCCCGAACCTGCTGGTCAACGGCGCGGGCGGCATCGCGGTCGGCATGGCCACCAACATCCCGCCGCACAATCTCGGCGAAGTGGTCGACGCCTGCCTGGCCTACATCGACGACCCGGACGTGACGCTGGAAGCCCTGCTCGACATCGTGCCGGGACCGGACTTCCCGACCGGCGGCGAGATTATCGGACGCACCGGCGCGCGCACGGCGCTGATGACCGGCCGCGGCTCGGTGATCATGCGCGGGCAGGCCACCGTCGAGGAGATCCGCAAGGATCGCGAGGCGATCATCATCCACTCGATCCCGTTCCAGCTGAACAAGGCCGCGCTCGTCGAGCGGATCGCCGAGCTGGTGCGCGAGAAGCGGATCGAGGGCATCTCCGACCTGCGCGACGAAAGCGACCGCCAGGGCATGCGCATCGTCATCGAGATGAAGCGCGACGCGCCGGCCGACGTGATCCTGAACCAGCTCTATCGGTTCACGCCGCTGCAGAGCTCGTTCGGCGTCAACATGCTTGCGCTGAACCGCGGGCGGCCGCAGCAGATGGGCCTGCGCGACATGGTCACCGCCTTCGTCGATTTCCGCGAGGAAGTCGTCGTCCGACGGACCAAGTTCGAACTGTCGAAGGCGCGTGATCGCGGCCACGTGCTGGTCGGCCTCGCCATCGCCGTCGCCAACATCGACGAGTTCATCCACATCATCCGCTCGTCCAAGGACCCGGCGGAAGCCCGCGAGCGCCTGATCGCCAAGGATTGGCCGGCGGGCGACATGCTGCCGCTGGTCGAGCTGATCCAGGACCCGCGCACGCTGGTCATCGACACGAACCTGATCCGGCTGTCCGACGAGCAGGCCCGCGCCATCCTGGCGCTGACCCTGTCGCGCCTGACCGGCCTCGGCCGCGAGGAGATCTTCGGCGAGGCGACCGAGCTGGCCACCGCCATCCAGGGCTACCTCGACATCCTGGCGTCGCGCGAGCGGGTTATGCAGATCGTGCGCGACGAGCTGGTCGAGGTTCGCGCCGCCTATGCAGTGCCGCGGCGCACCCAGATCGTCGACGGCGACGCCGACGTCGAGGACGAGGACCTGATCGCGCGCGAGGACATGGTCATCACCGTGACTCACGGCGGCTATGTGAAGCGCACCCCGCTCTCGATCTACCGGACCCAGCACCGGGGCGGGAAGGGCCGCTCGGGCATGGCGACCAAGGACGAGGACGCCGTCACCCGGGTGTTCTCGGCCAACACCCACACGCCGATGCTGTTCTTCTCGAGCGGCGGCAAGGCGTACAAGCTGAAGGTCTGGCGTCTGCCGGTCGGCACGCCGACCTCGCGCGGCAAGGCGTTCGTGAACCTGCTGCCCATCGAACCGGGCGAGAGCATCACCTCGATCCTGCCGCTGCCCGAGGACGAGGCGAGCTGGGATCAGTACGACGTGATGTTCGCCACCCGCTCGGGCGGCGTGCGACGCAACAAGCTCTCCGACTTCGTGGACATCCGCCGCAACGGCAAGATCGCCATGAAGCTGGACGAGGGCGACTCGATCATCGGCGTGGGCGTCTGCAATGCGCAGGTGAACGACATCCTGCTGACCACGGCGCTCGGCCGCTGCATCCGCTTCGCGACGGAAGAGGTCCGGGTGTTCGCCGGCCGCGATTCCACCGGCGTGCGCGGCATCCGGCTGGCGGAAGGCGACAGCGTCATCTCCATGGCGATCCTGCGCTCGGTGGATGCGACCCCAGCTGAGCGTGCAGCCTATGTGAAGCACTCCAACGCCATGCGCCGCGCCGTCAGCGGCGAGGGTGAGGACGAGGACGTCGCGGCTCCGGACGACGACGAAGAGGTCGAGGGCGAAGCCGCCCTGTCCGGCGAGCGGATCGCAGCCCTGGGCGCGGCCGAGGAAGTCATTCTGACGGTCTCGACCGAAGGCTTCGGCAAGCGCACGTCGGCCTACGAGTTCCGGCGCACCGGACGCGGCGGGCAAGGCCTGCTCGCCCAGGACCTGACCAAGAAGGGCGGCCGGCTCGCCGCCTCCTTCCCGGTCGAGGAGTTCGACGAGATCCTGCTGGTCACCGACCAGGGCCAGCTGATCCGCACCCCGGTCAGCCAGGTCCGCATGGTCGGCCGCAACACCTCCGGCGTGACCATCTTCCGCACCGCCAAGGACGAGCACGTCGTCTCGGTGGAGCGCCTGGCCGACACCGGCGAGGACGAGGAAGATGTGGTCGAGGGTCCAGAGGCTGGACCCGAACCCGACGCCGGTCCCGAGGGCGAAGGCGGCGACGAGAGCTGATCCTCACCCGAGGGTGGCGATCACCTCGTCGACGACGGCCGGCCAGCCGGTCGCCGGGCTCTGCCGGAAGAGGCGCATCGACGGATACCAGGGGCTATCCTGGCGATCGAGCATCCAGCGCCAGTCGAGGCCCGTGGCCGGCAGCAGCGTCCAACAGGGCTTGCCCATGGCGCCGGCCAGGTGGGCCACGGACGTATCGACGCTGATCACCAGGTTCAGCCGCTCGATGATGGCGGCGGTGTCGGCGAAGTCGGCGACGCCGGTGTGCTCCGGTTGCAGGCTGACGACGCCGCGATCGAGCAGCCGCTGCGCTTGGGCGTCCGGCAGGGTCTTGGCGCCCACATTGACGCCTGTGGCGCTCGGCCGCCACATCAGCCCGATCCCGGAATAGCTCTCCCAGCGGGCAAGGCGGTCTGCGGGCGCGCGAAGATAGGGAGCGTTAGGCAGGGTCTCGAGCGTCGTTCCGAGGCGCCATGGAAGCGAGAAGTAACGGGTCCAATAGTCGTAGCTGCCGATCTCCATCCGCTGGCGCTGGGCGATGGAAATCACGTCGTCGACCGCGTCGAAACCCGAAAACAGGGCGGCCAGCGGGGGACGGCAGGCGACCGTCACCCGCGCGCCGCGCTCCGCGAGCTGGCGGGCGAAGCGCACGAACATGATCTGGTCGCCAAATCCCTGCTCGAGCCAGACGAGGATGGTCTTTCCCGCAAGCGGCTCGCCTTTCCACTCGGGGAAGTTCACGTTGATCGGCGCGACCAGGTCCGGACGGAGCTGGACGCGGGCTTCCATCAGCGGCCACCCTTCCGAATAGCGCCCGGCGGCGAGCAGGTCGTTGCAGACCTTCAGGCTGGTTTCGAGCACGATCGGCGAGTCCGGCCGATGCCCGCTCGCCGTCCGCAGCCAGGTCAGCGCCTCGTCGAGTTCGCCGAGCGAAGCCAGGCAGTAGGCGAGATTGCACGCGAGACGGATCGTCAGCGTGGTCTTGGCGACGGTGCGGTAGGGGGCGAGCGCCTCTTGAAACCGACCCGCTTCCTGCAGCGCAAAGCCTTGCGCAAACAGCTCCTGTTGCTCGCTCATCGCTGCGCATTAGCACGGGTTCGCGGCGATCGCCCACGGCCGCAAACCAAGTTTCCCCTTGCCAGAACGGTCCGCCCCGGCGAAAGGCGAAGTCGGGCAGTTGGGGGACCAAGCCGCATGACCCGCGTGGGACTCTATCCGGGTACGTTCGATCCGATCCACAATGGGCACACCGATATCATCGGCCGCGCCGTGAAGTTGGTGGACAAGCTCGTCCTCGGTGTCGCGATCAACACAGGCAAGGGCCCGATGTTCACCCTCGAGGAACGGGTGGCGATCGTGGAGGAGGCGGCCGAGCCGCTGCGTGACCGCGCCGAGATCATCGTCCAGCCGTTCCAGGGCCTGACCATGCATTTCGCCCGCGAAGTCGGAGCCAGCATCATCGTGCGGGGCCTGCGCGCCGTGGCCGACTTCGAGTTCGAATTCCAGATGACCGCCATGAACC
>JBOHKZ010000494.1:0-7738 GCA_050729355.1 Phenylobacterium sp.
GTCGCGATGTCGGGTCCATCTTTCATGGCATGGCCTCCATGCTGCGATCCTAGCTGAAGGATCGAGGCGAGGCGACAGGGAACGGTTCGTCCGGGATCGAAACATGACCGGGATAGTGGGCGCTAGAACAGGGCATCGAACTGGAGGCCCACATGGCTGTCACCTGCTGCATCCGCTACGTCATCGATCCCTTCCGACGCGACGCCTTCGAGCAGTACGCGCGGGAATGGCTGACCATCATTCCGTCGCTGGGCGGCGACCTGCTTGGCTATTTCCTGCCGCACGAGGGGACCAACAACATCGCGCTCGCGATGATCGGGTTCGACAGCCTGGCGTCCTACGAGACCTACCGCGGACGGCTGCGGTCAGACGCCGCCGCCCTGGCCAATTTCAAGTTCGCGCAGGACCAGCGGTTCATCCTCTCCGAGGAGCGGACCTTCCTGCAGCCGGTCCAGGCCTGATGATCGCGGTCATCTTCGAGGTCATACCGAAGGAAGGTCGCCGTCAGGACTACCTCGGTATGGCCGCCGAGCTGCGGCCCCTGCTGGGCGGGATCGACGGCTTCATTTCGATCGAACGGTTCGAGAGCCTGACCGAGCCGGGCAAGGTGCTCTCGCTGTCGTTCTGGCGCGACGAGGCGGCGGTGGTCGCGTGGCGCAATCTCGAGCCGCACCGCCACGCCCAGGCTGCCGGCCGCCACGCGGTCTTCCGGGATTACCGCCTGCGGATCGCTCAGGTGGTGCGCGATTACGGCATGACCGACCGCGCCGGGGCGCCCGCCGACTCCCGCATGATCAACGGCTAGCGAGCGCTGTTCGCCCTGGGTTCCGAGGTCTAGGGTCGCGTCGGTTCATCCGCGGGGGCGTCATGACGACGGTTGCGAACGACGCCCACGGCGAGCGCCAATTCTTCGGCCATCCGCGCGGCCTGGTCATCCTCGCCGGGACCGAACTCTGGGACCGCATCTCCTTCCACGGGATGCAGGCTCTGCTGGTGCTTTACATGGTCGGCCAGCTTTTCCTGCCGGGCCACATCGAGACCATCGTCGGCTTCAAGACCTTCCGCGCGGTGATCGAGGCGGCAACCGGACCGCTGTCGGTTCAGGCGCTGGCTTCGCAGATTTTCGGCATCTACGTGGGCCTGGTCTATTTCACGCCGGTGCTGGGCGGGGTGCTCGGCGACCGGGTCCTGGGCCGCTCCGCCACCGTGACGCTGGGCGCGCTGCTGATGACCGCCGGCCACTTCTGCATGGCCTTCGATCAGTCGTTCCTGCTGGCCATGCTGCTCTTGATCCTCGGCGCCGGCTGCCTGCGCGGCAACCTGATGCCGCAGGTGGCGGAGCTCTATTCGCAGGAGGACCGTCGCCGCGCCGTGGCCTTCCAGCTCTACGGCAGCATGATCAACCTGGGCGCCTTCATCGCGCCCGTCGTCACCGGCGCGCTGGGCCAGGCCTATGGCTGGCACACGGGTTTCGCTTTCGCGGGCTTCGGCATGCTGCTGGGCCTGATCTACTATCGGGTCGGCTTGCGGTGGCTGCCGCCCGAAGCGCCGCGCGGGCCCCGGGCCGTGCGTACAAAGCTGCGGCCGGACGAGCGGCGGGTGGTGGCGCTGCTCCTGCTTGTCGTACCGATCGCGGCGCTCTTCTGGGTCGCCCAGTCGCAGATCTGGAACACCTACAACATCTGGGTGCGTGACCACGTCGACCTGCAGATCGGCGGCTTCACGGTGCAGGTGCCCTGGCTGCAGGCGCTGGATGGACTGGCGCCTTTCCTTACCCTGCCGCCCTTCCTGCTGCTCTGGCGCTGGCAGGCGGCGCGCGGGTCGGAGCCCAACGAGTTCACCAAGATGGCCATCGGCTGCTTTATCTTCGGCGGCTCGGTGATGCTGCTGGCGGCGGGCGCCTGGATCACCGACGCCAGCGGCCGCTCGCCGCTGCTGCTGGCTGTGGCCTTCCACTTCGCGTCGAATGTCGGCTGGCTCTATTTCGCCCCGAGCGCCAACTCGCTGTTCGGTGGGGCGGCGCCCAGGTCAGTGACCGGCGCGATGATCGGCGTCTATACGACCTCGGTCTTCTTCGGCAGCCTGGTGAGCGGGCGGCTCGGCGGCCTCTACGAGCGGCTCAGCGCGGCGCAGTTCTGGACCCTGCACGCCGGCGTGGTCGGCCTGGGCGGCGTCCTGCTGCTGCTGGTCGGCGGGCGCCTGACCCGCGAGCTGGAAGCGGCGGCCGCGACCGGACGCCTGGCGGTCGCCGTCTGAGGTCAGGACCGCAGGGTGTTGGCGGCGCGCATCGCCTCATGGCAACGCTTCAGCGCCGCCGTGGCGTCATCGAGTTTCGCCTGAAATTCTTCGAGCAGCTTGTCGTAGTGGCCGTCCATCAGCTTGGACTGCACAAGGTCTTGCTCAATCGGCTTGAGCTTCAAGGTCGCCATAATCACACACCCACCACTAGGTTCTTCTTGTGGATAAGTCTGATCGGTCGTGGCTTCCGCCCGCTTAACGCCGGTGAAGATTCTCAGACAAGTGAGATGGAGAGTTTGCGCCGCTCGGTGGAGGCGAGAAGCTCGGCCCAGATGGCGTCCTGGCGCGCCAGATCGCCGGAGGCTTCGGCGGCGATCTGGGCGTCGATGAGCTTGGCGCGGAGGCGATCGTTCTCCGCGCGCAGGGCGGAGAGGTGCAGGTCGCCGTCCTGGCCGGAGACGCCGAGCAAGGTGCGAAGCGCGCGGTTCTCCTCGACGAGATTGTGCGCCGCGCCGTCCCATACCTCGGCCGACAGATTGAGCAGCATGGCCGAGAGGCCCAGTGCTGAGGCCCGCTCGGCGTCCGGCACGCCGGGCATGGCGTTGCGCATCAGCAGGTTGGCGAGCTCGGAGAGGACGGAGGGAACGCTCGGCGTCATAGCTTGCCCATCACCTTGAGGATCGCACGGTCCTGGGCGTTCAGCAGCCACCACGCCGGATAGACCATGATCGGCTCCTTGTTGCCCCCGTCGATGAAGGCCCGCGCCGAGCCGACCCAGATCGCCTGGCCCTTCACGCAGTTGAAGAGGGTCCACCAGTGCAGCGCCGCGGGGTCTGCGGTGAGGCCGCTGGCCCGCTCCCAGATGGCGACGGCCTCGGTTTTGGCGACCAGGCCGCCCTCCAGCCCGGGACGCCCGAACTGCCAGACCGGATTGAATCCCCAACCCAGGTCTTCCAGCGGGTCGCCCAGGTGGGCCATCTCCCAGTCGAGCACGCCGTGGATCTCGCCCGCCGCGTCATAGAGGAAGTTGCCGGTGCGATAGTCGCCGTGGACGATGCAGAGCTTCTGCGCCGGCGGCGGCGGATTGGCCTTCAGCCAGCGGATGGCGGCGCGCGCGATGGGCAGCGGCTCGGCCTCGTCCTTGTCGAGGATGGCTTCCCAATGGGCCAGTTCGCGTCGCCAGCAGTCGTCGAGCGCCGGCGCCGGCATCCATCTGTCGAGGCCGAGCGCGATGGGATCGGCGCGGGCGATCTCGCCGAGGATCGTCCACTTCCGCTCCGCCACCTTCGGCAGCACCGCGTCGTAGGCGCCTGAGAACAGCATCTGCGGCGCGGCCTGGTGGCCCGCCAGTTCCTCGGCGATGAAGAACGGGTGGTCGAGGGCCTCGGACGCCTCCTCCAGCCAGAGCATTTCCGGGACCGGCACGGCGGATCCCGCGAAGGCGCGATAGGCCTCGAACTCCACGCGCCGTTCGGTGTCGATCAGGCTGGCCGGCGGATCGCGCCGCAGGATCAGCTGGCGCTGGCGCGTTTCGCCGTCTTCCCGCCAGCCCAGCCGGAAGCGGTAGGTCTCGCGCGATGCGCCGCCGGAGATCCGCTCCAGGCGGTCGACGACGATCTCGGCCGCATCCGGCATCCGGGTGGCGATATAGGCGGCGAGCCTGGGCTCGAGGGGATGCGCCACTGAACGCTCAGGCCATCTCGAACCGGACGGGGAGCCGCTTGGGACCGTTGACGAAAACCGACTCGCTGGTCGCCGGGATCCCGTCGAGGCCGAGCTCCGATATGCGCGGCAGGAGTTCTTCCCAGAGGATGCGCATCTCCATCTTGGCCAGGTGCTGGCCGAGGCAGAGGTGGGCGCCGTAGCCGAACGCCAGGTGCCGGTTAGGCTTGCGGTCGACGCGGAATTCGTCGGGCGCCTCGAACACCGCCTCGTCGCGGTTGCCCGAGGCGTAGCAGAGCATCAGCCAGTCGTTGGCCTTCATCTGCCGGCCGGCGAACTCGGTGTCGCGGGTCACCGTGCGCATGAAGGTCTTCACCGGCGTGGTCCACCGGATCGACTCGTCCACCAGGCTTGGGATCAGCGAGGGGTCCGCCTTCACCTTGGCCAGTTCGCCGGGGTTCTCGGCCAAGGCCCAGAGCGCGCCGGCAGTGGAGGACGACGTGGTGTCGTGCCCGGCCGTGGCGACGATGATGTAGTAGCTCATCGCTTCCAGGTCGGAGATCGGCTGGCCGTCCACCTGGCTGTTGGCGATCAGGCTCGCGAGGTCGTCGGTGGGGTTCGCGCGCTTCTTTTCGGAGAGCGCCCGGAAGTAGTTCGAGAAGTCGACGATCACGCCGAAGTCGAACTCCTGCTCTTCGACCGGCTTGCCGGCCTCGCGGCCCAGTTCCGGGTCGGATGCGCCGAACAGCTCCTGGGTGAGCTTCAGCATCCGGGGCTCGTCTTCCTCCGGCACGCCCATGATGCTCATGATCACGTGCAGCGGGTAGTGGAGCGCCACCTCCCTGACGAAGTCGCAGCGTCCGCCGCTGGCCGCCATGCGGGCCACCGCGGCCTTGGCGATCACCCGGATCTGGTCCTCCAGCCGACGCAGGTTCTGCGGCACGAACCATCCCTGGGTGAGCGCCCGGTACTTGATGTGGTCGGGCGCATCCATGTGGATCAGGGTGCGCAGCAGGTGCGGGCTGCCGCCCATCATCGCGCGCACCTTGGCGTCCACCGCCTGGCTGGTCAGGGTGGGAGAGCGGTCGCCGTTGTGGAACAGATCGTTCTGGCGGCTGATCTCCAGGATGTCCTCGTGGCGGGTGGCCACCCAGAAGGGATCGACGCCCTCGATCTTCGCCACGCCCAGCGGCTCATTGGCGCGAAGCCACTTGTAGGCGCCGTAGATGCGGCCGTCGGCGTAGGCGGCGGGCATCGCCAGCAGGTCGGCGACATCCTGCGGGATGCGATGGTCGGCTGCGGTCATGACGCTCACAGGTCCCTCCTTATGTTCGTCGCTTTTCTTTCACTTGATACCCGCGCGCGACCGGTCGCAAGGCTGACCAAGCGTCAACGAAAGATGGTGCTAGGGAGACACTCATGCTGACCAAAGGCGACGATTTTCCGATCCACCAGACGCCGGAGCCGATCGCCTATTCGGGCTCCGATCGGAACTTCTACGACCGGTACTTCTTCAACGGCTATTCGCCCGACGGCTCGGAATTCGTGGCGGTGGCCTTTGGGGTCTATCCGGCGCTGAACGTCGCCGACGCTCATGTCTCGATCATCCGTGACGGCGTGCAGCGCAATCTCCACGCCTCGCGCGTCCTCGGGATGGAGCGGATGGACCTGACGGTGGGGCCGGTGCGGATCGAGGTCATCGCGCCGCTGCAGACGCTGAAAGTCACCCTGGAGCGGGCCGAGGGGCTGGCTTGCGAGCTCACCTTCGAAGGCCGCGCCTTCCCAATCGAGGAACCCCGCTTCACCCGCCGCAACGGGCCGCGGATGTTCATGGACTACACGCGCCTGACCCAGAACGTCCGGGTCACCGGCTGGACCGAGGTGGACGGCGAACGCCGCGAAACCGGCGCCGGCTGGACCGGCACGCGCGACCGCTCCTGGGGCATCCGGCCGGTCGGCGCGCCCGACCCGCAGCCGACCCCCGGCGGCGGCATCGCCGGTTTCTTCTGGCAGTGGACGCCGCTCAACTTCGACGACCGCAGCGTCTTCTTCCACGTCAACGCCGACACCGACGGCAAGCCCTGGAACACCCGCGCGGTGATCCTGCCGGACGGCGCCGGGGCGGAAGGCGGAACCCATTCCGATTTCCCGCGGATGGAAGAGGTGAGCCTGCGACAAGGCACCCGCCACGCCGAGCGCGGGACCCTGCGCATTCCCGTCGAGGGCGGCGAGGCCGAGATCCGGCTCGAGCCCATCGGCACGTTCCTGATGCGCGGCATCGGCTATGGCGGCGACTGGCGGCACGGCTCGCTCAAGGGCGAGCTGGCCGTAGCACGAGAGGACATCGACCTGGCCAAGGTGGACATGGCCGCGCCGGAGAACTGGCACATCCAGGCGATCTCGAAGGCCGTGCTCAGCGAGCCTGGCGCGCCCGACCGCAAGGGCCTGGGCGTGTTCGAACAGCTCATCGCAGGCCCCTACAAGCCCTACGGGCTCTAGGCCGGCGGCGACCCTAGCTCTTGCCGAACGCCTGCATCATCCGCGCGGCCGCGGGCAGCATCAGCGCGATCAGCAGGCACGGGAAGATGAAGAAGATCAGCGGCACGGTGAGCTTGGCCGAGAGGGCCAGCGCCTTCTCTTCCGCCCGCAGCATGCGCTTGGAGCGCATGTCCTGCGAGAACACCGAGAGCGTGTCGCCCAGGCTGGTGCCCATCTCTTCCGACTGACGCAGCATCGTGGCGAGCTGACGCGCATCGTCGATGCCGAGGCGGTCGGCAAATGCACTCCAGGCGTCCTTGCGCGCCTTGCCGGCCCGCAGCTCGAGGACCAGGAAACGCAGGTGTACGACCAGGTTGGGGTAACGACGAGCCAGTTCGTCGGTGACGCGGCTGACAGCCGCGTCCAGGCTCAGGCCCGCCTCGACCGACGCCACCAGCAGGTCGAGCAGGTCAGGGAAGCCGTCGCGATATTCCTGCTCGCGCTTGGCTTTGCGCATGTTCAGCACGCGGTCGGGGCCGAGGATCGCCAGGCAGGCGAGGACCGAGGCCACCCCGACGCCGCCCAGACCGGCCTTGCCGCCGGCGATCAGCGGCAGGATCAGGATCACCCCGAGGGTCGCCACGCCGAGCGACAACGCGCGGACGCCCAGATAGATGACCGGCGCTTCACGATTGTAGAAGCCGGCCTGGATCAGCTTGTTGCGGAGCACCGAAAGCTTGGCCGGATCGCGCACGGCGTCCTGCTGGCCCAACCTGCGGACCCCTGCCACGAGCCGGTCGCCGATGGCGCCAGCCGACCCGCCCGACTGAACGATGGCCTGGGCGCCGCCTTGCAGTCGGGTGCGCCGGATCGAGCGCAGCCGGAACTCGGTGGCGCCCATCCAGGCCACGCCGCCGACCGCGCCCATGACGAGCAGGGCGCCGACGACCGAGATCAGGGTTTCGATTTGCTGCAGGTCCATGGGGTCAGAGCTTCATGTTGATCATGTTGCGCATGACCATGTTGCCGATGAACATCCACACGCCCGCGCCGGCCAGGCCGAACTGGACGAAGCGCAGGTGGATCACGTCGCCGTAGAAGTGCGGCGAGGAGATCATGATGAAGCCGACCGCGGCGAACGGCGCACAGGTCAGGATCATGGCCGACGCGCGGCCCTCGGACGACGCCGCCTTGATCTTCAGGCGCATCTTGAGGCGCTCGCGCACGGTCGAAGCGTTGAGCTTCAAAAGTCCGGTGAGGTTGCCTCCGGAGCGTTCCTGCAGACGAACGGTCGCCGCAAAGAGATCGATGTCCGGGTGTTGACAGCGGTCGCTCATCCGCTCGACCGCCTGTTCCAACG
>JBOHKZ010000495.1:0-27511 GCA_050729355.1 Phenylobacterium sp.
GTGTAGAACCGGTCGAACACCGTCTCCAGGTTCTCGGTCGGGATGCCGGGACCCGAGTCGGCGACGGTGGCGATGATCCGGCCCATGGCGCGCTGCAGGGCGACGGAAACCTCGCCGCCCGGCGGGCTGAACGAGCGCGCATTGTCGATGAGGTTGCGGAACACCTGGCCGAGCGGCCCCTCGCGGCCGGACACCGTCACCTTGTCCAGCCCGCCCGGCGGATAGAAGCGGACGGTGACGTCCCCGGGCTTGGCGGTCGCCTGGTAGAGGGCGACGATGTCGCCGATCAGCCGCTCCAGGTCGACGGCCTTCGGCTGGTCGCGGGAGAGCTCCGCATCCAGCCGCGAGGCGTTGGAGATGTCGGTGACCAGGCGGTCGAGGCGTTTCACGTCGTTCTTCAGGATGCCGAGCAGCCGTTCGCGGGCGACGGGGTCCGTGATCAGGTCCAGCGTCTCGATCGCCGAGCGCAGCGAGGTCAGCGGGTTCTTGATCTCGTGGGCGACGTCGGCGGCGAAGCTCTCGATGGCGTCCATCCGCTCGGACAGCGAGTCGGTCATGGCCTCGAGCGAGCGGGTCAGGTCGCCGAGTTCGTCGTCGCGCTTGGCGAGGTCCGGAAGCGAGATCGCCCGTGCGCCGGCCAGCCTGACCCGGTCGGCGGCTCGCGCCAGTCGCAGCACCGGCTGGGCGATCAGCCGGGTCAGCAGCAGCGAGGACGACAGGGTCACCAGGATGGCGATGAGGATGAACGGGATCAGCGCCAGCCGTTCCCGCGCAATGATTGCGTCGACGTCGTTGGCCTCAAGCGTCAGGACGCCCAGCACCGCCTGGACGTGCTGGATGGGGATCGAGACCGAGACCACCCGCTCGTTGTCCTCGCCGCGCCGCATGCCGGCCCAGTGACCGCCGCGCAGCGCGTAGGCCACCTCGGCGCTCAGGCCCTTGTC
This sequence comes from Phenylobacterium sp., assembly GCA_050729355.1. Classification (GTDB taxonomy): domain Bacteria; phylum Pseudomonadota; class Alphaproteobacteria; order Caulobacterales; family Caulobacteraceae; genus Phenylobacterium. The sequence continues at coordinate 945 of JBOHKZ010000495.1, forward strand.
CGTGGTGGGTTTGCGCGGGCGCAGGGGCTTGCGCATCGTCAGGTCGAGGTTGAGCCCGCCCTTGTCGTCCCGCGCCCTGGCCGGCGGCAGCACCTTCCACTCCACCCGGTCGGCGACCCATTCGGAATCTGCCACCACCCGGCCCTGGGCGTCGAACAGCCGCGCGCGCTGGGTCTTGGGGTTGGCCAGCATCTGCAGGAGATCGCCGGCGTAGGTCGGGTCCATCATCGGCTGCGGCTCGCCGACGGTGGCGGCCCGGTCGATGATCGTGGCCATCAGTTCGCCCTGGGTGGTCAGGCTGTCCTTGCGCGCCTCGACCAGGCCCCGGCGAAACTCGTTCAGCACAAGGGCGCCGGCGATCAAGATCGCCAGCCCAAGGACGTTCAGCGCGACAATGAGCCGGCCGAGCCGCGAGCCCGGCAGCCAGCGATACCGCGAAGCCCTCCTGCCGCGGGGTTTGGCGCCCCGCTCAGGTCTCGCGGTATCGGTATCCGACGCCATAGAGGGTTTCGATTGCGTCGAACTCAGGGTCCACATCGCGGAACTTCTTGCGCATACGCTTGATGTGGCTGTCGATCGTGCGGTCATCGACATAGACCTGATCGTCGTAAGCGGCGTCCATCAGGTTGTCGCGGCTTTTCACGAAGCCGGGGCGCTGGGCGAGGGACTGCAGCAGCAGGAACTCGGTCACCGTCAGCTTCACCGGCTTGCCTTCCCACAGGCAGTCGTGGCGCGCCGGGTCCAGGGTCAGCTTGCCGCGCTTGATGGCGCGGGTGGCGTCTGCGCCGGCGACTGCGGCCGGGGGCTCCTCGCCCTCCACGCCGGCGCGGCGCAGCACCGCCTTCACCCGCTCGATCAGCAGGCGCTGGCTGAAGGGTTTGTGCATATAGTCGTCAGCGCCCAGGTTGAAGCCCAGGATCTCGTCGATCTCCTCGTCCTTGGACGTCAGGATGATGACCGGCAGGTCTGACGTCCGCCGGATGCGGCGCAGCACCTCCATCCCGTCCATGCGCGGCATCTTCACGTCGAGGATGGCGAGGTCGGGCGGGTCGTTCTCCAGCGCCGCCAGGCCGGCCGCGCCGTCGTAATAGGCCTTCACAGTGTGGCCGTGGCTCTCGAGCGCGAGGCTTACCGACGTGACGATGTTCTCGTCGTCGTCCACCAGGGTGATCTTGGCCATCTTGGGTTCTAGTCTCCCCAGAGCTTTCCACACGGAAAGCTCCGTTCAAAGTTAGACGCGTGATAGGCGCCGGAACCCGAACCACTTCCGGCTATCACGCTTAGCGACAGGTCGTGACGCTAGTCGCCTGACAGCGTGGCCTCAATGGGGCGCGGACCGGACCCTACGGTAACGCCTGTTCGGTCATATTGGCTGCGCGGCCCCACATGGATAACCGCGGTCAACCTCACCTTAAAGCTTGGCCGCCTACTCTCCGCCTCTTGAGAGGGGAGCCAATGGCCGGCGGACGAGTGCATTTCGAGTTGTTTGTCCGGAAGTATCCGGACTCCGACTGGAAGCTCGACATGGCCTCCGAGACGCGTTCCGCGGTCATCGACATGGCCAAGGAACGGGTGGCCCGGGGCGAGGTCGTCGCCGCGCGCGTCGCCAAGGAGACCCTCGACGAAGGCACCGGCGAATTCAACTCGCTGAACATCCTGACGCTCGGCGCGCCCGAAAAGCGCAGCAAGCCGAAGCCGCCGGAAAGCACCGAGCCGCTCTGTATCGCGCCGCAGGACCTCTACACCGTCCACGCCCGTGAACGGATCGGACGACTGCTCGAGGACTGGCTGGAGCGCCATGGCGCGACGCCCTTCGAACTGCTGCACCGTCCCGACCTGGTCGAGCAACTGGAAGCGAGCGGAGTCGAGATCGCCCACGCCGTGCACCAGATCGCCATGCCCGAGGCCTTCGCGCGCGGGACGACCGTCGCGGAGATGACGGCCAATTTCAAAAGCCTGACCGAGCGCGCCATCGAGCGGCTGATGAAGGACCGCGCGCGTCGCGCCCTGCCGCACCTGACCAACGAGACCTTCGCTAAGGTCGCCGCCCAGATGGCCAAGGATCCGGAAGGCGCCTACCTGCTGGGCTGCGGCGTGGCCGGCTTCCTGGCGCCCGCCCAGAGCTGGGGCGAGAAGGTCAGCCTGCTGCTCGACCTCGCCGACGCCGCGCCGCAGCCGAGCGCCGCCCGCATCCTGGCGCTGTCGGTGCTCAACCAGTGCCTGGCCGAGATCGTGGGCTCGAAGAAGGGCCTCGACGACATCCTCGGCGGCGGCCTCGACCTGGGCGCAAGCCTGGCGGCCATGACCCGCCTGTGCGCCGCCGACGTGATCGACAAGCTGGTGGGGATCGAGTCCTCGGTCGCCAAGGTGATGCCGGACCTGTCGCCCCGCGCCCAGCGCCTGGCCAAATGGCTGGGCACGGACGACTTCACCGACGTGCGGGCCTCCATCGGCCTGCGCGTGCTGCGCGAGCTGAACGGGCCCCGTCGCCTCCGGCCGGCCGACGCCGCCGGGGAGATCGACGTGCTGCGCGGCCTTGCGATGGCGCTGACCGCCGCCGCCGGCAAGCTGCTCCCCATCGACGACGTGCAGGCGGCCTTCTCGGCCCGCTCGCGCATGCTGGTGACCCGGCACTTCGTGGAGGTCTACCTGGGCCAGGACCGCGCGGCCTATGACGAGGCCCACGCGCTGGTCTGGCTCACCGAGAACATCATCGGCGGCGGCAACAAGCGCGAAGCCGGCCGCTGGCTCAACACCCTGATCTCCAGCCTGCGATTCGAACGCGAGTTCCGCCAGAGCCCGCAACCGATCGCCACGCGGCTGACCGGCCTCTCGCGGCTGCAGCGCGCCGTCAGCCGCTGCGGACTGGTGGCGGAGGACTTCGGCCCGATCCAGACCAAGCTGGGCGAGCTGGGCGGACTGATCGAGGCCGACAGCCGGATAATCGCCCTGACCCTGGCCGCCGAAGCGCCGGCGCTCGGCCGCCTGACCGTGCTGCTCAAGATGGCCTGCGGCGAGACCGCGCCCCTGGGTCCCGCGGCCGATCGCGCGCGTGTCGAGGCGCTGAAGTTCGCCCGCTCCGAGGTCATCCGCGCCGAGCTGGTCAGCGACCCGGAACAGGTCGACACGATCCGCGACCTCCTGCAGCACGCGTCCGTCGCGGCCTAGAGCCCCAGCGCTTCGCTCAACGCCGCGACCACCTTTTCCACGTCGCCGTCCGCCATGCCGGGATAGAGCGGCAGGGAGAGGCATCGCGCGTACCAGGCGTCCGCGCCCGGCAGGCTGAGATCGCCGTAGCGCTCACGGTAGTAGGGCTGGCGATGCACCGGGATGTAGTGGACCTGGCTGCCGACGCCGCGGACTTTCAGGGCCTCGACAACCTCGCGCCGGCTGCGGCCGAGAGCCTCGAAATCGATCAGAACGCACATCAGGTGCAGCACCGGGTCGCTCCACCCCGGCCGCGCGGCGATGCGCACGCCAGGCGCCAGCGGCGCCAGCGCCCGGCCATAGGCCCTGGCCAGGTCCCGCCTGCGCGCGGCGAACCGATCGAGCTTGGCGAGCTGCGAGAGGCCCAGCGCGCAGAGGATGTCGGGCAGGCGGTAGTTGAAGCCGGGCTCGGCCATCTCGTACCACCACGGATCGGCTCCCGGCGGACGGGTCATGCCGTGGCTGCGCAGGATCCGCAGGCGTTCGGCCAGCCGCGGGTCGTTGGTGGTCACCATGCCGCCCTCGCCGGTGGCGATGGTCTTCACCGGATGGAACGAGAAGGTGGCCATGGCGGAATGACGCGCATCGCCGACACGCTCCGTCACATTGCCGAAGGTCATCGTCGTTCCGAGCGCATGCGGCGCATCCTCGACCAGCACCGCGCCGGCCTCGCCCGCCAGGGCCGCGAGGCCCGGCAAGTCGGCCGCGTCGCCGCGCAGGTGGACGGGCAGGACCGCGCGAAGCTTTCGCCCGTCGAGCCGGGTGAGCGCCTCGGCCAGGGTCTGCGGCGTCATCAGCCCGCTGTCCGGATCGACGTCGGCGAACACCACTTCGGCCCCGACGTAGCGCGCGCAGTTGGCGGTGGCCAGGAAGGTGATGGAGGGCGCGATCACCGCCTCGCCGGGCTGGACCTCGAGCGCCAGCATGGCCAGGTGCAGCGCCGCCGTGCCGTTGGCGCAGGCGATGGCGTGGCGCGCCCCGACCTTCTCCGCGAAGGCGTTCTCGAAGGCGTCCACGGTCGGGCCGGTGGTCAGGAAATCGGCCTTCAGCGCGGCGACCACCGCGGCGATATCGTCGTCCTCGATGGTCTGGCGGCCATAGGGAAGGATGGGCAGGTCCATCCTAGTCGGCGGCGCGCCGGCGGCGCTGCGGGGCGCCTTCGTTGAGCAGGGCCAGGAGGCCGTCGCCGCTCAGCCACTCGTCGTTGGTGTCGCTGGCGTAGCTGAACTCTTCCGGCAGGGTCCCGCCCTTCAGGGGCTCGCGGGTGTATTCCACAAAGTTCGGCTCGATGGCGTAGCGGTCGCCGAGATCGACGGTGGAGCGGGTGTCGTCGGCTGAGATCATCATCTCGTGCAGCTTCTCGCCCGGCCGGATGCCGACGACCTTGACCCCCAGTTGCGGCGCCATGGCGGCGGCCAGGTCGGTCATCTTCATCGAGGGGATCTTGGGCACGAAGATCTCCCCGCCATGCATCATCGAGAGTGATGAGAGCACGAAGTCGACGCCCTGGTTGAGCGTGATCCAGAACCGGGTCATCCGCGGGTCGGTGATCGGCAGCTCGGTCGCGCCCTTGGCGATCAGCCGCTGGAAGAGCGGCGCCACGGAACCGCGCGACCCCACCACGTTGCCGTAGCGCACCACCGAGAAGCGGGTGCCGATGTCGCCCGACAGATTGTTGGCCGCGACGAAGGTCTTGTCGGAGGCCAGCTTGGTCGCGCCGTAGAGGTTGATCGGGTTGCAGGCCTTGTCGGTGGAAAGCGCGACCACCTGTTTCACCCGGTTGGTCAGGCAGGCCCAGACCACGTTCTCGGCGCCCATGATGTTGGTGTGGATGCACTCGGACGGATTGTACTCGGCAGCCGGCACCTGCTTCAGCGCCGCGGCGTGGATCACGATGTCGACCCCGCGGAAGGCGAGGATCAGCCGCTCGCGGTCGCGCACGTCGCCGAGGAAGAACCGCATGCAGCCGAGCTTCTCCGGCGGGAACCGCTCGGCGAGGTCGATCTGCATCTCGCTCTGCTTCAGCTCGTCGCGCGAATAGACGATCAGCTTGCGCGGCTTGGCGTGGGTCAGGACGGTCTCGATGAAGCGTCGCCCGAACGAACCGGTGCCCCCGGTGATCAGGATGACCTTGCCGTCGAGGTCGAGCGATGTCGGCGCAAATCGGGTCAAACGCGCCCTCCGGGACGGCGAATCTCTTGCAGGGAGCCGCAGTCTTCGCGCGCCCGCGTAAAGAGACCGCTAACCATAAGATGTTCTCTGTCGGCCATGGACCGCCGCGCGCTGCTCGCCCTCACCCTGGCCTCCGCCGTCCTGCCCGGTGCGGCGATCGCGGCCGAGGAAAAGAAGAAGGCCGGCGGGGCGACCTACATCCAGATCAACACGCTGACCGGCACCACCAATCGTTCGGGCGGGCGGCGGGGCGTGCTGACCGTGGAGTGCGGCCTGGACGTGGCGGACGACAAGCTGCGCGAGCGCGCCCGCCAGTCGCTGCCGCGTCTGCGGGCCGCCTATGTGCAGGCGGTGCAGACCTACGCCGCGGGCCTGCCGGCCGGGACGCCGCCGGGCGTCGACTTCATCGGCCGCGAGCTGCAGCGCCAGACCGACCAGGTGCTCGGCCGCCCCGGCGCCCGCCTGCTGCTCGGCGCGGTCATCGTGAACTGAGCCCGGCTAGCGGATCCAGAAATCCGACCCGAGAGCGACCGCTCCCAGCCGGGCGGCGATAGCCCGGGAAGCGGCGTTGTCCCAGGTCGTCCCGTAGAGCGGGACGGAGCCCAGCCGCGCGACCTCGGCCGCCCAGGCAAGCACCACCCGGCCGGCATGACCCCGGCCACGGTGCGCCTCGACCGTGAAGACCCCGCAAGGCGTGCCCCGGCCAAAGTCGCGGGACGAAAAGCAGATCGCCACGGCGACGCCGTCCTCCAGCACCGCGTAGATCGGACGCCGCGCCTCGAAGTCCCGCGCCTCTTCCGGGAAATTCGGATGCAGGAGACCAAGGTTGTGCGCCTCGATCTTCTCGACCCCGTCCGCGGCCCCGAGCGGGCCCGGCAGATAGAGCGAAGGGCCCGCGTACTCGCGCTCGATCTCCCGATGGTCGCCTAGCAGCGTCCGGTAGCGGGCGAGGCGCAACGGGGCATGCTCGGGCCTCGGCGGTTCCGTAGCCGCCAGCGCGAGGAGCTGGGACGCCAGGGCTTCGGGGACGCTGGCGCCGACGAGCGGCAGCGTGTCCTCACTTGTCCGGAAAAGGACGAACCTCGGCGGCGGGGGCGGATCGGGTTCGCGAACCTCGACAATGCGGCCCTGCCCGTCCAGGCGGTAGAGGGAGTCCAGATGCAGGCGCGCGATCCGCGCCGCCGCCGTCAAACCTTCTCCCGCCAAGACGGCGTCACATCGCGCTGATGCCGCCGTCGAGCTTGAGCTCGGCGCCGGTCATGAACTTGCTCTCGTCGCTGGCCAGGTAGAGGGCGGCGTTGGCGATGTCCTCGGGCTCGCCGATGTGGCCCAGCGGCACCTGGCGGCCGAGCTTCTTCTCGGCCTCCTCCTTGCCGAACCGCTGGCGCAGCGGGTCGAGGATCGGAGTGTCGATGAAGGTCGGGTGGATCGAGTTCGAGCGGATATCCAGCCCCTGCTTGGCGCAGTGCAGGGCGATGCCCTTGGAGAGCAGCCAGACCGCGGCCTTCGAGGCGTTATAGCTCGGCGAGTTGTGCGCCGCGATCAGGCCGGCGATCGAGGAGATGTTGACGATCGAACCCGGCTGGTTGGCGCGCATGTATTTCAGCGCGTGCTTCGTCCCCAGGAAGACGCTGTCGACGTTGACGCCCATGACCAGCTTCCAGTCCTCGAGGCTCAGGCTCTCGATGTCGCCGCCGCGGCTGATGCCGGCGTTGTTGATCAGGACCGAGATGCCGCCCATGGCCTCGTCGGCCTCTTCGAGCGCGAAGATCCACTGGTCTTCCTTGGTGACGTCCAGCGGCAGGGCGAAGGCCGTGCCCTCGCCGTGCGCGGCGTTGATCTCGGCAGCCACCGCCTTTGCGCCCTCCAGGTTGATGTCGGCGACCGTCACCTTGGCGCCCTCGTCGGCCAGCTTGCGGGCCATGGCTGCGCCCAGTCCCTGGGCGCCGCCGGTGATGAAAGCCTTCTTGCCCGCGACCCGTCCTGGCATGTCCATCTCCCTCAATCTTCCTTCATGCCAGCCGACTTGGCGGCCATGTCCATCAGCCCGGCCAGAGTCACGTCCAGCTCGGTGACGCCGTCGGCGTCATGCGTCGTCAGGGTCACGTCCACCCGGTTGTAGACGTTGAACCACTCCGGATGGTGGTCGAGCTTTTCGGCCATCAGCGCGGTGCGGGTCATGAAGCCGAACGCCGCGGTGAAGTCCGAGAAGCGGAACGTCCGCTGGATCGCATCGCGCTCGCCGTCGGCCTTGCGCCACAGGGGCCGCCGCTTCAGGGCCTCGTCGGCTCCGATCTTCGCTGGCCGGGTCATGCTGGCTCCTTGTCGAAGGCAAGGCCGGTGGCCGCGGCGAGGTCGGCGAGCGTCTGGTCGACGTCCACCACCTTGATCGCCTTCATGCCGAGCTCGGCCGCCGGCTTGCAGTTGATGCCCAGGTCGTCGAGGTAGACGCAGGCGCCCGGCTCCACGGCCAGCAACTCGCACATCATCAGGTAGATCTTCGGATCGGGCTTGCGGACGCCGGCCTTGGAGCTTTCGATGATCGCGTCGAACAGCGGCATGATCTGGCCCATGGCGCCGGCGGCCCGCTGGATCTCGTCCTGCCCGGGGCTGTGCATCGAGACGACGTTGTTGGTGATGCAGCCCACCTTGAAGTGCTGCTTGCAGGTCTTCAGCGCCGCCACCATCCGCGGCCGCACAGCGCCGGAAAGCAGGGGCAGGACGTCACGGCCCTGCACGGGATGGCCCAGCGCCGTAGACTCCTCGAGGAACAGCTGATCGAAGCGGGCGGTGTCGATCTCGTTGCGCTCGAAAAGCGCCCAGGCGTTGCCGTGGTGGTTGGTGGCGTTGACCCGCCGGATCAGATCCTTCGGCAGCCCTCGTTCGGCCTCGAACCGATTGAACGCCTCGAACGGCGAGGAGGTGAACACCCCTCCGAAGTCCCAGATCACCGCTTCGACCGCCATGCCACGCTCCGCACTTTTCGTAAGCGCCGGACGCTAGAGAGGCAGGCTGGGGTGTGCAAGTAAGGCGGATGCTTTCCTACCAGCCGCCGCGGCCGCTCCGCATCGCCGCCTACGCCCTCGCCAGCCTGATCCTGCTCTACATGTGCCTGGCGCCCAGCGACGAGCTGCCGTCGGTCAACCTGTGGGACAAGTGGGAGCACGCCAGCGCCTGGTTCGTGCTGACCGGCGTCGGCCTGATCCTGTCGCCGCGGCGGCCGCGCGGCATTGCGCTCTATACGTTCGGGTTCGGGATATTCGTCGAGGTGCTGCAGGGCCTGATGGGGTTCGGGCGCGACGCCGACTGGCACGACGTCGCCGCCGACTCGATTGGCATCGTGGCCGCCTTCATTCCCTATTTTGCGATCCGGCTGTGGGCATGGACGCGCCGATGACCCCGCGCCATCGCCCCTGGGAAGAGGCCGCCGAGTTCACCATCGGCCTCAAGCCGATACCGGTCGAGGCCTGGCTGGAAGGCGGCGAGGCCGATCCGGCGGCGCGCAAGGACCCGCTCTATGCCAGCCGCCGCGGGCTGGTCTGGGCCGAGGCCGAAGGGTCACGGCCGGGCCAGGCCGAGGCGGCGGCGTTGGTGGACGCCGCGCTGGGGCCGGCCCACGCGCCAGACGACCTGCCGCCACTATTCGCCGCAGCCCGAAGGGTGCCCGATGATCTCTGCCTGATGGAAAAGCGCGACGGCCAGTGGCGGCTCACGGCGCTGTCGCTGTCCGCCGGGAGCTTCTTCACCGCCGAGGAGGTGATCGGCCGCAGCCTGGCCGAGTTGCATGGCCCGGTCATCGGCTTCGCCGAGCGCCTGCTGGTCCGCGTGCAGCGGATCTTCGAAGGCCTGCGTCCGGACCTGGTGCTGGAGCGGCGCAACTGGACGCTGCTGAATTCCGCCGAGCTGCACACGCCCTCGTCGGCGCCGATCCGCGCCCGCATCGGCGAGATCGATCCGGCCGGCGTTGGCCGCGCGCTCAGCCTGCGGGTCGAGCGCCAGACCCTGCGGCGGTTGCCGCAGACCGGCGGGGCGCTGTTCACGATCCGGGTCTGGCTCGCGCCGCTGGAGAGCCTGGCCGACGACCCTGCGCGCCTCGCCGCCTTCGCCCACGCCTGGCGTACGGCGCACCCCGACCTTCGGGCCTACAAGCGCTTCGACCTCTACGACGACCTGGTCGAGGCGTTCCTGGCCGGGCGCTAGCCCGGCGCGCTGAGCGGCTTGGAGGACGCCCCCGCGGGCGAGGCCTCGGCCACCAGGGTGGACTCCCGAACCGCCGCCCGCCGCGCCGCGATCTCGGCGCGGGTGGTTTCGTAGGAGCTGCGGGTGATGCCGTACTGGGCATAGAAGAACGCGGCGATCAGGCAGGGGATCATGGCGACCACCCCATCCCACAGCGCCAGTTTCTCCAGGATGCTGGAATCCACTTCCCCGGGCTTGGCCTTCTCCGGGAAGGCGATGACCGTCAGCACGATGCCCGCCACGAAGGTGCCGAACGCCTGGTCGACCTTAGCGAACAGGGTGCGGGTCGAGTAGAGCACGCCCTCCTGCCGGATCCCGTGCCGCGCCTCGTTCTGGTCGGCGACGTCGGCCAACGCCGACATCACGCTGATGGAGAGCACGCTCATCGCGCCGTAGCCGAGCATGGCGAAGGCGATGAGGATCAGCAGCAGCCCAGGGGTGTCGGCGCGAAGCACGCCCATCAGCCCGAGCACGATGGGGATCGCCGGAATGATCGCGAAGGCCAGGGCCGAGACGATCATCGTGCGTTTCTTGTCGAAGCGTCCGTGGAACTTGGCCGCCATGAAGAAGGCCGTCGCATAGCCGCCGAAGGTGCCGATGATGAACCAGCGCAGCTCCTCGCTGCCCAGGCCCCAGTAGTAGGTGTTGGTGTAGACGTGCAGGACCGTGCGCAGGCCAAGCGTGATCGACAGGAAGAAGAAGCCGATCAGCAGCCAGACGTAGTTCATGTTGGTGAAAGCCGACTTGATGTCCTTCACGAACTCCAGCGGGCTGAAGGGCGCGGCGTCGGGCAGGGGCTGCGGCAGGTGCTTGATGCGGTCGCGGGTGAACCAGGCCGACGCGAAGAGCACCATCAGAGCCACCAGGGCCATGGTCACGCCGAAGGGCGCCCAGGCGTCCGGGTTCAGCAGCCCGCGGGGGTACTCCGGCGTCTTCTTGAAGAAGTAGGTCAGCGCGATCCAGGTGGTCAGCGCGCCGCCGACCCAGGTGAAGAAGCTGTTGTACGACATCACCTTCGACCGCTCCATGTAGTCGAGGCTGAGTTCGCCGCCCAACGCGATGTGGGGGGTGTGGTAGAAGGCCATGCACTGGCGCAGCACCACGACGCTGAGCGCGAACCACCAGAAGAGCGCGGTGTTGCTGAGGCCCGCCGGTGGGACGAAGACGGCGTAGAAGGCGAGCGCGATCGGAATGCAGGCCGCGAACATGTAGGGGTGGCGCCGCCCGAGCCGCGAGCGGGTGCGGTCGGAGAGCGACCCCACCATCGGCTCGACGATGCCGTCGAGGATCAGGCTGACGGAGATGGCCAGGCCGGCGAGCTGCGCAGGCAGGCCCAGCACCTGGTTGTAGAACAGGAACGCGTAGGCGGTGATCGCATGCAGCGCGATGGCCTCCGCGCCGCTGCCCACGCCGAACGCGAGCTTGGTTTTCATGCTTAGGCGCTCATGCGCCGCGTCCGTGGCCGCCATCGACTTCCTCCCTGCACGCTCTCGTGCGGGAAGCCGCCGGGCACGCTTGCCTGCAAGTGAGCCCTAAGGCTGACGGGGCGTCAATCGGACTTCGAAGATCGGGTGTGGTCCCGCTGTCTGACGGCGTGTCCGCGGCCGGTGAATTTCAGCGCCGCGCGAGCTTGGGGTCGAGCCGGATCGCCTGGGCGTCGTCGTCGACCGCCCGCCGCATTTCACGGGTCGCCACATAGGCCTGGCTGCGGAACCGGTAGGCCTGGGCGTCCTTCGGATTGAGCTCGATCGCGGTCGAGAGGTCGGCGATGGCCGCCTCGGCCTGGTGGGTCTTAAAGCGCGCCACACCACGCCCGCGGAAAGCATCCGCGTCGGTCGGGGTCAGTTCGATCGTGCGGGCGAAATCGGCGATGGCGCCGTCCTGGTCGCCCTTCGCCGCGCGCAACGTCGCCCGAAGCTTGAAGGCCGCGGCGGCGTTGGCGTCGAGGGCGATAGCCTTGTCCAGGTCGGCGATGGCCAGTTCGCTGCTTCCGTTGGCGTCCGAGGCCTGAGCGCGATTGATGTAGGATGCGGCCAGTTCGGGCTGCAGGCGGATCGCCTGATTGAAGTCCTCCGTCGCCCGGCTCCAGTCCTTCTTGCCGAGATAGGCCACGCCGCGGTTGTTGAAGGCCGCCGTGAACCTGGGATCCATCCGCAGCGCCAGGCTGTAGTCGCCGATGGCCCGCTCGCGGTCGCCCTTGGCGAGGTAGCTGTCTGCGCGGGCCTTGTAGGCCTGCACATTGATCGGATCGATCTCGATCGCCTTGGTGAATTCCGCGATCGCCTTGTCCGCATCCCCGGCCGCCTGCCAGGTCTTGCCCTGTTCCTGGTGAATGCCGGCCAGCTCCGGGTTGAACTTCAGGGCCTGGGCGGTGTCGGCGGCCGCGTGAACCTTATCGCCCGCCGCGCGGTAAGCGATCCCCCGGTTTTGCCAGGCCAAGGCGTTGGCCGGATCCAGGGTGATCGCCGTGCTGAATTCCGCGATAGCCCGCTTGGCGTCGCCCTGGCCGAAGTAAAGCGCGCCGAGGTTGAAGAAGGTCGTCGCGTCCTTCGGATTGAGCCGCGCCGCCGTGTCGAGGTCCGCGAGCGCGCTGCGATTGTCGCCTCGGCGGAGGTAGACGCCGGCGCGGTTGGCGTAGGCCGACCACGCCTTGGGATCCAGGGCTATGGCGCTGGTGTGGTCCGCGAGCGCGGCGGTGTCGTTGCCCTTGGCCTCGTAGGCCACGCCGCGGTTCGTGTAGATCTTGGCGAGCAGCTCGGCCACGGGGCCGGAGGGCCGATCGGGGCTCAGCGCCAGCAGGGTGTCGTAGTCGCCGATCGCGTGGTCGAAATCCCCGACCGCCTGGTAGGAGAACGCCCGGTTCCGCAGCGCGAGTTCCTGCGCGGCCGCGGACTGACCCCGGTCCTCGATGATGCGCGTGCAACTGACGATCGCCTTCGCGCGATCGGCGGCCGCACAGAAGTAGCTGTCGTCGCCGCTGGCGGCCTGGGTCGGCGCCGCGGCGGCCGCCCATAGCGCCACGACCACGCCCGATCGAACCCACGCTTTTACCAAGACCGCCTCCCCAAGCTCGCGGCGAGCCTGACCCAACCGTGCGGGTTGTCAACGCGCGTCGCGCAACCCCGGCGCGCCGGCTTGGAAAGCGGCAAGCTGCACGATAGGCTTCGTTTCAGTCAGGCCTGGAGCGTCCGTACCCCATGATTTCCGCCCTTTTCGCGGCGACGCTCGTCCTGGCTCAGTCCACGGCCCCCCAGGTCTCGCCGGCCGCCCCGGCCAACACGGTCAGCCCCGTCGTGCTGATCGCGCCGCAGCCGGACAAGAGGAAAGACCAGGGCCCCGACGCCGTCGTCTGCCGCCACGAGCCGGTGCTGGGCAGCCGCATGGCCGTCAAGCGCTGCTCGACGATCGGCCAGATGGCGATGGACAAGATCGAGGCCCAACAGGACCTCTCAAAGATGCAGGCCAAGGACGGGTATCACCACTAGGCCCGGGATCGTCCCAACCCCGCGTCCTTAGCGGCTCTCCAGAAATCGCTGGCGCACCCGACACGATTCGAACGTGTGACCTTTGCCTTCGGAGGGCAACGCTCTATCCAGCTGAGCTACGGGTGCGTCTTTGCGCGAGGGGCGTCTGTAGCGGAAAGCCGGCCCCTCCGCAAACCCATCCCTAGTAGACGTCGCGCACGCCCAGCGCCTTTGGCGTCGGCGTCACGGCGGTTCCCTTCGAGCGCTTGAGCACCCAGTCGGTCAGGGTGTTGGCCACCGCCGAGTTCCCCGGATCGCCCGGCCGGCCCTTGTCCGGGGTCGAGTCGTCGGCCGAGACGAAATCGGTGTGGTGGTAGATCTCGACGTTGATCGCCGGATCGAAGGCGGTGATCGCCTTGGCTTCGGCCGTCTGCCAGGTCCCGGTCTTGTTGATCTCGGTGTAGTCAGTGACGCCCGGGAACGGGTTGCCAGGACCCTTCTGCGGGCTCTGGCGGGCGACGTAGACGGGGATGGCGGCGATCTTGGTCTTGTCGAGGTCGAGCTTCACCCCGTCGCGGTCGATCTTCATCACCTTGTACTTGCTCACGAAATTGGCGTCGTAGTCCCAGCGCTCCGAGGCGTACCAGTTGGAGCCGACCATGGAGGCGGCGTCGATGGTCCTTGCGCCGCTTTCCTTGAAGGTCACGGCGATCGGCTTGATGTTGGATCGCGCCGGCGCCCAGCCCTGGGCCTTGAGCCACGCCAGCGCCTTGCCCGCGTCGATCGGCGAGCCGCCGTTCCCGCCGCCCTCGATCCAGCCGTAGACCTTCTCGGGATCGACCATGGCGCCGGTGGGCGTGCAGCCGACCTTGGGCATGCCAGCCCGCGCCGGCCCCATCATCACCGGTTCCGGCGTCTTGTCGCACTTGTCTTCCGTGCCCGGCAGCGGCGTGAAATCGAGGCGGCCAAGGCCTTCGCCCAGGAAGCGGATGACGCCGACCTGGACGCCCGCGCCCGGCGCCGGCTCGGTGTCGAAGCTGACGCCCGAGCGGGTCAGCCAGCTCATCCGCAGCGCCTTCAGGAAATCGTCGCCCGGTTGCGCCGGCGCGCCGGCGACCCGCAGCGGGAAGAGCGCCTCGTTCTGCGGATCCTCGAAGGCGTAATAGATGCCGGTCACCGACTGGCTCATCCCCGACTCCGGCCCGGCGATGGGGCCCAGCAGGCCGTGGGCGTCGGTATAGACCTTGGACTTGCCGGAGCGCAGGTCGGCCACATGGTCGAAGTAGGTCTTGAGCTGGTCCTCATTGGGCTCGCCCGCCCCGGCGTTCGGGCCGCCGTCCAGGAAGATCAGGCCGGAAAGCTTGTCGACGCCACGCTTGCCGTCGGGCTGCATCCGCGCGGCGTAGTTGGCGACGAACCCGCCGCCCTGGCTGTGGCCGGCCAGGAAGATGGTCTTCGTGCCGGCCTTGGTCTTGATCAGGTTGATCATCGCGTCGACGTCGCCGGCGTAGGCCTGGAAGTCCCAGTTGGCCTCGAAGCCCAGGTCCGCCATCGACAGCGGCTTCCACCTGGCGTCCGGCCCCGGGCCGATCACGCGCGGCCGCGCGCCCTTGCCGGGCGGCGCCTGCAGGACCGGTGTGCCGAGGTAGTGCTTGAGCGCGATGGCCGGGTCCTTCTTGGCCCGCGCTTCCAGCAGCCCTTGCGTGTCCGCGAGGTTCGCGCCGCGGCGTTGCAGGATCCAGACCTCCAGCCGACAGGGCTGGCCATCGCACTGGCGGGCCTGCGCCTTGTGAACGAGTTGGCTCGCGAGGAAGAGCCAATGCGGCGGCGTCGAGCCGAAGCCCGGCAGGGCCACGATCACCGCATTGGCGGGCTTGGGCGCCTCGCCGTCGGCCGACGCGCGCAGCCGCAGGAAGGTCGCGGTGTTGAGCCCCTTGGGCGTGCCGGCCGCGGGGAAACTCGGGACCTGCAGGTATTCGCCCACCACATCGCGATAGTCCGGCACGGTGCTCTTGGAGAGGTCCGCGGCGTGAGCCGCCCCGCCCAGCGCCAGCGCGGAGGCCGCGCCGCAGATGATCGCTTTCAGGTCCATGTTCCGCCCCTTGCCGGACCGCTGTCGCCGCGGCCTCGAAACGTCAGGCTAAACCAGCGCCGCCATACCGCAAATTTCAATCCGGCAATTGTCGGAACCGCTGGCGCCGGTAGGTTCCCGGAAAATCGCGGGGGAACGATCCATGGAAATCTGGCGCCGATATATCCGACCGATCGCGGGCCTGGCGGCGGCCGTGGCGGCGAGCGTCGGCGGCGGACTGGCGCTGGCCCAGGCGACCGATGCGCGCCCCGGCGACGACCATCCGGGCAAGGCGGTCTACGACAAGGCCTGCGCCGCCTGCCACGCCGCGCCTGAGGCCGGCAGCCGCACCCCGCCGGTCGCCAGCCTGCGCAGGATGAGCGCCGAGACCATCGCCGCGGCGCTGACCACCGGCGTCATGAAGCCGGTCGGCGACGGCCTGGACCGGCGCGAGCTGCGCGACGTAGTGGCCTATCTCGCCGCCCCGGCAGGCCCGGTCGGCACCGCCTGGATCGACGGCAACATGTGCGCCGCCGACAAGCGCGTCGTCGATCTCTCGGCCAAGCCCGCGCAGATCGGCTACGGCGTCGACACCGACAACAGCCGCAGGATGAGCGCGGCCCAGGCCGGCCTCACCGGCAAGCAGGCGGCGAACCTGGAGGTCGCCTGGTCCTTCGCCATGCCGAAGACCTCCGGCCTGCGCGGCCAGGGCGTGGTGGTGGGCTCGACCCTGTTCTACCCCGCCGGCCAGGCCAATTACGTGCTGGCGCTCGACACCAAAAGCGGCTGCGTGAAGTGGGCGACCCCGACGACCAGCGGCATCCGCAACAGCCTGGCCTACGGCAAGCTCGGCGCGAACGGGCCGATGGCGCTCGTGGGCGGCGGCGGCGACGGCAAGCTGACCGCGTTCGACGCCAAAACCGGCAAGGTGATCTGGGCGGTCGATCCGCGCCACGACAAGACCGTGCCGCTCAGCGGCAGCCCGATCTTCGCCGGCGACAAGATCGTGGTGCCGATTTCGGCCATCGACGTGGCCAACGCCATGCGGCCGAACTTCGAGTGCTGCAAGGGCCACGGTGCGGTCGCCCTGGTCGAGGCCGCCGACGGCAAGGTCCTGTGGACCTGGCACACCATGGAGACCGCCAAGCCGCTGGGCCGCAAGAACGCCCAGGGCGTCGACCTCTACGGCCCCTCCGGCGCACCGATCTGGTCCAGCCCCTCCGTCGATCTGAAGAAGGGCGTGGTCTACACCGCGACCGGCGAGAACACCTCGCCGCCGGCCACCGGCACCAGCGACAGCCTGGTCGCCCTCGACCTCGCCACCGGCAAGCAGAAGTGGGTGTTCCAGGCGCTGGCCAACGACGTCTGGAACATGTCCTGCCCGGTGGGTCCGCCGGCGCCCGGCACGGCCGTGAAGCCCAACTGCTTCTTCGCGAGCGAGGGCAGCGTCATGCGCGACCACGACTTCGGCGGCGGTCCGGTGATCTGGCGCGGGCCCCCAGGCAAGAATGGCGGCAAGGAGCTGATCCTCGGCGGCCAGAAGTCCGGCGACGTGTGGGCCGTGGATTCCGCCACCGGCAAGCAGGTCTGGCACCACCAGTTCGGCAAGGGCTCGCCGCTCGGCGGCGTCCACTGGGGCATCGCCACGGACGGCGTGCGGGTCTTCGCGCCGATCGCCGATCCGGGCGTCCCGGCGCCGCTGGGGGCCGCGGGCCTCTACGCCATCGACATCGCGAGCGGCAAGGTCGCCTGGGAGTGGAAGGCCCAGCCGGGCTGCGACAACCGCCGCAAGGCCAAGGTCCCGACCTGCGACGTCCGCTTCGGCATCTCCGCGCCGCCGCTGGTGGTGGATGGCACGGTGATCGCGGGCGGCCTCGATGGGCGGCTCTACGCCTTCGACGCCAAGACCGGCGCACTGCTTTCGACCCACGACACCGCGGTGGCCTATCAGACGGTCAACAAGCTCGCCGGCTCCGGCGGCTCGATCGACGCGGGCGGCCCCTTCGCGGGCGACGGCATGGTCTTCGTGGGATCGGGCTACGGCTCGTTCGGCCAGCAGGCCGGCAACGTGCTCGTGGCGTTCAGGCCGAAGAAGTGAAGCTTTCCCTCCCCTTTATGGGGAGGGAAAGGCGCCTAGGCCCCCGTCACGTCTTCCCAGAAGCGCTTGGCCTTGCCGAGGAAGTTGGCGTTCTTCGGGTGCTGGTTCTCGCTGCAGAGACCGGCGAATTCGCGCAGCAGCTCTTTCTGGCGGGCGGTCAGCTTGGCGGGCGTCTCGATGAAGAGCTCGACCACCAGGTCGCCGCGTTCGCGTGAGCGCAGGGACGGCATGCCGCGGCCCTTCAGCCGAACGGTGCGGCCGGTCTGGGAGCCTTCCGGCACCTTGACCGGCAGCTTGCAATTGCCGTCGCAGTTTTCGCCGCCCATCAGGCAGGGCGCGTCGATCTCGCCGCCGAGCGCGGCCACGGCCATCGGCACGGGCACCGTGCAGAGCAGGTCCAGGCCGTCGCGCTCGAAGAGCTCGTGCGGCTTCACCGAGATGAAGATGTAGAGGTCGCCGCGCGGGCCGCCCCGGGCGCCCGCGTCGCCTTCGCCGGCCAGCCGGATCCGGGCGCCGTCGTCAACGCCGGCCGGGATGCGGACCGAGAGCGTGCGTTCGCGGCGCACCTGGCCCTGGCCGCGGCAGGTCTCGCACGGGTCGAGCACCATGCGGCCGGAGCCGCCGCAGCGCGGGCAGGCGCGCTCGATGGAGAAGAAGCCCTGGGTGGCGCGCACGCGTCCCTGGCCGTTGCAGGTGTTGCAGGTGGTGGGCTGAGTGCCGGGCTTGGCGCCGGAGCCTTCGCAGGTCTCGCAGGTCAGGGCCGCGGGGACGGTGATCTCAACCTCGGCGGAGGCGTAGGCCTGCTCGAGGCTGATCTCCAGGTCGTAGCGCAGGTCCTGGCCGCGGGCCGGGCCGCTGCGCTGCTGGCCACGGCGGCCGCCGAACATGTCGCCGAAGACGTCGCCGAACACCTCGTTGAAGATGTCCTGGGCGTCGTGGAACTGCGGTCCGCCGCCGCCGAAACCACCATTGCCGTTGACGCCGGCGTGACCGAAGCGGTCGTAGGCCGCGCGCTTCTGCGGATCCGACAGGATCGAATAGGCTTCGTTGATTTCCTTGAAGCGGCCTTCGGCATCCTCACAACCGCCGTTGCGGTCGGGATGGTGCTCCATGGCCTGCTTACGGAAGGCGGCCTTCAGGCCGTCTGCGTCGCAGCTGCGTTCGACGCCGAGGATTTCATAATAGTCGCGCATCAAACCGTCAGACGCTCAAATGAACGGGTGAAGTAAGGCTCTTGGGAAAGGTGGGAAAACCCCCGCCCGACTGCAAGGCTTGTGGCCGAGCGGGCGGGGGTCTCCGTTCGCGCAGAAGCGGCGGCGACGTCCCCAAGAACGACCTCTTCGCATCGTGGGCTGAAGGTCGCCATGGGGCGCGTTGTCACGCCGACTTCTTGGTGTCGTCGTCGCCGACTTCCTCGAACTCGGCGTCGACCACGTCTTCGCCGCCGGCCGCATGGGCGGCGTCGGCGTCGGAGGCGGGGCCTTCCGAGCCCTGTTGGGCTGCGTACATCGCCTCGCCCAGCTTCATTGACGCCTGGATCAGCGTCTGCGTCTTGGCCGAGATCGCCTCGGCGTCGCCGCTTTCGACGGAGCCCTTGAGGTCTTCCAGCGCGGCCGTGATCGCGTTGCGTTCGTCCTCACCCACCTTGTCACCGTGCTCGGCCATGGCCTTCTCGGTGGAGTGGATCACCGCGTCGGCCTGGTTCTTGGCCTCCACGACAGCCTTGCGCTTCTCGTCGTCGGCCTTGTTGGACTCGGCTTCCTTGACCATGGCGTCGATGTCCGCGTCGGAGAGGCCGCCGTTGGCCTGGATGCGGATCGACTGTTCCTTGTTGGTCGCCTTGTCGCGCGCCTGGACGTTGACGATGCCGTTGGCGTCGATGTCGAAGGTCACCTCGACCTGCGGCACGCCGCGCGGCGCCGGCGGGATGCCCACCAGGTCGAACTGGCCCAGCATCTTGTTGTCCTGCGCCATCGGCCGTTCGCCCTGGAACACCCGGATAGTCACCGCCGACTGGTTGTCGTCAGCCGTCGAGAAGGTCTGCGAACGCTTGGTCGGGATGGTGGTGTTGCGCTCGATCAGCGGGGTGAACACGCCGCCCAGGGTCTCGATGCCCAGGGTCAGCGGCGTCACGTCCAGCAGCAGCACGTCCTTGACGTCGCCCTGCAGCACGCCCGCCTGGATCGCGGCGCCCAGCGCCACGACTTCGTCGGGGTTCACCCCGGTGTGCGGCTCGCGGCCGAAGAACGCCTTCACCGTCTCCACGACCTTGGGCATGCGGGTCATGCCGCCGACCAGGATCACTTCATCGATGTCGGACTTCTTGAGGCCCGCATCCTTCAGCGCCTGCTCGCAGGGGCCGACGGTGCGCGCGACCAGGTCTTCGACCAGGGCTTCCAGCTTGGCGCGGGAGAGCTTGATGTTGAGGTGCAGCGGGCCCGACGCGTTCATCGAGATGAAGGGCAGGTTCACTTCGTACTGCGTGGTGAAGGAGAGCTCCTTCTTGGCCTTCTCGCCTTCTTCCTTCAGGCGCTGAAGGGCCAGCTTGTCCTTGCGCAGGTCGGTGCCGGTTTCCTTCTTGAACTCCTCGGCCAGGAAATCGACGATCCGCATGTCGAAGTCTTCGCCGCCCAGGAAGGTGTCGCCGTTGGTCGACTTCACCTCAAAGACGCCGTCGCCGATCTCCAGGACCGACACGTCGAACGTGCCGCCGCCCAGGTCGTAGACCGCGATCTTCTTGCCGTCGTTCTTCTCGAGCCCGTAGGCGAGCGCGGCGGCCGTCGGTTCGTTGATGATGCGCAGGACTTCCAGGCCCGCGATCTTGCCCGCGTCCTTGGTGGCCTGACGCTGAGCGTCGTTGAAGTAGGCCGGGACGGTGATGACCGCCTTTTCGACCTTCTCGCCGAGGTGCTGCTCGGCGGCTTCCTTCATCTTCTGCAGGATGAAGGCCGAGACCTGCTGGGGCGAATAATCCTTGTCGTGCGCACGCACCCAGGCGTCGCCCGTCGGGCCCTTGACGATGTCATAGGGCACCATGTGGCGATCCTTCTCGACCACGGGGTCGGAGAAGCTGCGGCCGATCAGGCGCTTGATCGCGAAGAGGGTGTTGGAGGGGTTGGTGACCGCCTGGCGTTTCGCGGGCTGGCCTACGAGGCGCTCGCCGTCATCCAGGAAGGCGACCACGGAAGGCGTGGTGCGTGCGCCTTCGGCGTTTTCGATCACCTTGGGGGTCTTGCCGTCCATGATGGCGACGCACGAATTCGTGGTGCCAAGGTCGATGCCGATAATCTTGCTCATAGAGAGTCTTGCTCGCTCCTAATTGGCGGACGCTGTGGAGAAGCCTTCATGTGAAGCGCTTCCAACGAATGCAACGTCCCCGGTTCGCTCAGTGTCCCAGCCGCGCCCCTGAGGGTTTACTCTCACGGAACCCGGCGTCGAGTGCCGATATGGGGAAAATCGAGGGGGCCGCAAGGGTGAAAGTCCCCAATCGTGACAAGGAGATGAGTCACGACTGACCCCGCCGCCATACCGCGTTCACGTAGAGTTCCGCGGCGAAGGGCGTCGCGGCCCCGCGCGAAGCCAGGAAGGCGTGCTCCACAACCATCGCTTGCTGCTCGATATTCAGGGCCGCGAAATCGGTGTCCGCGGTGAGATCGTAGGCGTAGGCCGCGGCGCTGTCGCCCGCGCGCAGCTTCGCCAGGATCAGCCGCACCCCGCTCTGCGCCTGCCACACATGGGTCAGTTCGTGGACCAGGGTCGCCTGGGCGCGGAGCGGGGCTTCGCCGAAATCCGCGGGCAGGGCGCGGGCCGGCCAGATGATCAGCGAAGGGCCCGCCACGAAGGCCCGCGGCCAGATCGGGATGGCCAGGATGCGCACCCGCTCGCTCTCCAGGCCCTCGCCGAACATCTCCCAGGCCAGCGCACGCTCGAAGGCGGTCAGGCGGCGAAGACGGAACGGCTTCATCCCCTGGCGGTAGCGGCTCGCGCCACGGGGCTCAAGCGATTGACAAGGGCGCAGTCAAGTTGGCCCGAACCTTCAAGGCCCCGGCGCCCCTGGTGTTCGACTGCTTCACCGATCCGGAGCGGTTCGCGAAATGGTGCGGGCCGGCCGGCTGCGAGAACGAGATGCACCCGTTCGACGCGCGGCCCGGCGGCGAAATCTCCCTCACCATGTCCGGCCCCGGCTTCAGCCACCATGGGCGGCGAGTTCGTGGAGATTGACCGGCCGCCGCGGCAGGTGCTCCTGACCATGGCCTTCGAGGAGCAGAGCGGCGGCCGGGGCATCGTCAACCGCAACACGATCACCTTCGAGGAGCAGGGCGGGCTCACCACCATGACCCTGCACACCCCGGTCGAGAAGGCGGAGGGCGAGATCGTGCTCGGCGCACTGGGCGGCATGGAAATCGGCTGGGGCCAGAGCCTCGACCGGCTGGTGGCGCTGGCGGAGGGGTAGGCGTCAACACCAGTCCAATCCCCCAGTCCGTCATCCCGGCCACAGCGAAGCGGAGAGCCGGGGACCCAGAGCCCAGGGCAGTGCGTCCGCCCTGGGTCCCGGATCGGCTCGGAGCCTGTCCTCGGGTTGGCCTTGGGCCAAGCCCGGGGGCCGTCCGGGATGACGGATTTCAGGGGATTGAGGCGGCTTGGCTACACCCCTTTGACTCTCCGCTTGGCGTCGGCGCAGGATCGCCGCTCACAAGAACAGGCGGAGGCGTTCGATGGTCACTCTCACCCGTGCAGACGGCAACTGGGCCGGCGATCTGGACCTCACCCGCCGCTCCATCGCCCTTGCGCTGGCCGGCGGCTATGCGGTCTCGGCCTTTTCCGCCGAGGCCGAGCCGATCACCACCGACGGCGTGGGCCTGGTGCAGTCGGCGATCGAGATCGACGCCGGCGACCGCAAGATCCCGGGCTTCCTCGCCCGGCCCGCCAAGAGCGGCCGTTTTCCGGTCGTCTTCGTCAACTCCGAGATCTTCGGCGTCCACGAGTGGATCAAGGACATCTGCCGCCGGCTCGCCAAGGCGGGCCATGTGGCGCTGGCCCCCGACCTCTTCGTGCGGGCGGGCGATCCCTCCAAGCTCACCGACTTCGCGGCCGTCCTGAAGATCGTGCAGGCCACGCCCGACGCCCAGGTGACCTCGGACACCAAGGCGTCGCTGAAGTACCTGGCCGCGCAGCCCTTCGCCGACATGAAGCGGCTGGGGGTCACCGGCTTCTGCTGGGGCGGCGGGGCGACCTGGCTCTGCTGCGAACGGTTCCCGGAGTTCAAGGCCGGCGTCGCCTGGTACGGGCCGCTGAAGGCCGGCAACTATCCGCGCACACCGCCGATCGACCTGGTCAAGGACCTGCACGCGCCGGTGCTCGGCCTCTATGGCGGTCAGGACAAGGGCATCCCGCAGGCCGACGTCGACGCCATGAACGCGGCGCTGAAGGCGGCGGGCAAGACCGGCAGCGAGATCATCGTCTACCCCGACGCCCAGCACGGTTTCCTCGCCGACTACCGGCCCAGCTACAACGCCAAGGACGCGGCCGATGGATGGGCGAAGATGCTGGCCCACTTCAAGAAGTACGGCGTGGCCTGACGGCGCCAACACCTCCTCTCCCCCGGCGGAGCCGAGAGGGAGAGGGCAGGGAGAGGGCCGGCGAAAGCCGGGAGCCTTACCGCGAGTTCACTGGACTTACGCCCGGCCAGGCCCGACCTCTCAGGCGAAGAATGTCAGGCTGAGGGTTTGGGTGATGCGCAGGGAAGTTTCGGGGATCGTTCTGGCGCTGGCGGTGTCGGCCGGCGCGGCGACGGCGGCCTACGCCAGGGACGTCTCGATCGATGGCGCGCCGCTGAAGGTCGCCACGTCGCTCGATTGCCCCGCGAGCCAGGGCGTGCTGACCCGCACCGCCCAGTCGTCTGACGGAAAATACTGCGACTACCAGGGGCCGGCCGGCGAGTGGGTTCGCCTCAGCCTGGTCGACCTGGACGGCCGATCCGCCCCCGAGGTCCTGGCGCCTGCCAAGGCCGAGCTCTACGCCCTGGCGCCGGTCTACGATCCGCCCGCGCGCGCCTCCCACGGCGACGAGGCCGGCGAGGTCACCAAGGTGGACCTGCCGTTCATCCACGTGCGCACGGTGGGCGACGACGCCGACGTGAAGATCTTCGGCATCAAGATCCACGCCGAGGGCGACAACACCGACGTGGACCTGAGCCGCGGCCGCAAGAACACGTTGGTCCGCGCCGGCCTGAAGGGCGCCCAGGTGACCTCCGAGGAGATCGGGCGGACCAACGCCTCGCTGCTCTATGTGCTGGCCGCCGACCGCCGCATGCCCTCCGGCTACTGGACCGTCGGCTACGTCGCCAAGGGCCCGGTGAAGGGACCGCTGGTGAAGGCCGAGTTCCGCACCACCCGCAAGGACAACCGGATGCACAACGGCGACCATGGCGACCTCGGCCGGCTGATCGACCGCAACGTTAAGGGGTAGGCCTCACCCTCGCATGATGATCGGGTCGGCCCAGGTCCTCGCACTGCTGCTCCTGGCGACGCCCGAGGGCGGGTCCTTCGCTATCCTGAAGGCGCTCGACGGCGCCGACCTAGTCCCCGAAGGAATCGAGGCGCAGGCCATCGGTTTGCCGCCCGCGAGCGACGCTGCGGAATTCGCCGGCCAAGTCGTCGAGGCAGAGCACCTGACCTCGTGGAACAACGGCCCGATGACCGAGGCCGAGGCGATCGGCTCGCTGAGCTACAAGTCCTTGAACGCGGCCGATGGGCGGACCGTCATCGTCTACTACTCGCGTGACCCGAGCGGCCCCCGGGCGGTTTGCCGTCTGCGGGTGAAGCAGCCCAACGGTCTCTCGGACGCCCGCTTCAGGGCGCTGCGATGGTGCGCCCTGCAGGTCGGCGTCCTGCTCCCCGACCAGCCGGCGGCGCCGGTCGAGACGCGGCGACCGCGCTGATCCCCGCTCGCGCTAGTGCGGCGGTTCTTCCGGCGGCGGCGCGGCGTTCTCGAGGATTTCCCCGACCCGATCCTGCGGCGGACCCGCCTGGGTAGCTGGAGCAGCCACGGGCGGCGCGATCGGCTTGACGCCGGCGGCCTCCAGGCGGGCCGCGGCGGCCGCCTCGGCCTTGGCGGCCTTGTCCGCGTCGAGCTTGGCCTGCTGCTCAGGGGTCAGCGGCACAGGTTCGGGCGGACCCTCGATGCGTTCCTGGCTGAGCGGGGTGGCCTCGGTCGCCTGGATCAGCGCGCCCGACGCCCCGTCGGCACGTTCGCCCGGGAGGCGGCCGCGATCCGGCGCGTTGACGACGCCCAGGATGAAGGCGGTTAGCGCGGTAAGTCCGAGCAGGCCGGCGACGACCTGTTGGACCCGATAAGGCATGGACCACTGCATGGCGCGACCCTAATGCGCGCGGGGGTCAGGCGAAAGCAGGCTGACGCCACAAAATGCGCGGTCAAATACCCGTGCAGACCCCGGTCATAGTAAACGCCTCTTAACACTCTGCCCCGCAAACATGGCCCGAAGCTTCAAGTGGGGATTCTGACGGGCATGGCGCGGGCGGCGCGGAAAACAGGCATGGCGTTGGTGTGGCACATCGCGCGCCTGGCCTGGGACCATCCCGGCGCAGCGCGCCTGCGGGGCGGGCTTGTCGCCGCGGCCGGCGCCGCACTGGCGGTCTCGCTCGCCACCTACCACGCCGCCGATCCCAGCCTGAACGCCGCCAGCGCCGCCCCGCCGACCAATGCGCTGGGCCTGCCCGGCGCCACGGCGGCCGACATCGGCATCCAGTCGCTGGGCCTGGCCTGCGCCCTGATCGCGCTGACCATCGTGGTCCTCGGCCTGAGCCGCGCCGCTTCGCCGCACCCGGCCGAGACCCGTCGTCAGCTTCGCCTGCGCGCCCTCATCGGGGTCGCCGGCGCCCTGGCGCTGGCCGCCGCGCTCGCCTGGCCCGCGCCGCCCGCCGCCTGGCCGCTCGCCGTGGGACTTGGCGGGTTCTGGGGCCAGGCCGCGCTGTCGGGCTTCTCCGGCCTCCTGGCCTGGGCGCACCTGCCGCTCGCAAGACCCGTCGCGGCCTCGATCTTCGGCGCGCTGGCGCTGGGCGGCCTCGGCTACGCCATCGGCCTGCGCAAGGCCGAGCTGCGGGTGATCGGCGATGCGCTCACCGCGGGCCTGACGCCCAAGCCGAAGCTGGCGGTCGCCGGCAATCCGGAGCGCGCCGCCAAGGTCGCCAAGCGCGACCGCTCGGCCGGGATCGCCGACGCCGCACTCGACGCCGCCCCGCCCGTCGTCGCGGGAGAGGGGCCGCAGCTCAAGGTCAAGCCGCCCAAGGCCCCGCCCAAGGAGAGCCCCCGCGAGCAGCGCGAGGCGCAGTCCACCTTCGAGTTCGTCAAGCCGGGCGGCTTCGCACTGCCCGAGCTCTCCATGCTGGCTAAGCCCAAGCCCCGCTCGGCGCAGTTCGACGAAGGCGCGCTTCGCCAGAACGCCCAGCTGCTGGAAAGCGTGCTGGCCGAGTTCGGCGTCCGCGGCCAGGTCGACCAGATCCGCCCCGGTCCCGTGGTCACCCTCTACGAGCTGGTCCCCGCCGCCGGCGTGAAGTCGGCGCGCGTCGTGGCGCTTTCCGACGACATCGCGCGCTCGATGAGCGTCGCCGCCTGCCGCGTCTCCGTGGTCCCGGGCCGCAACGCCATCGGCATCGAGCTGCCGAACCAGCACCGCGAGACGGTCTACCTGCGCGACCTCCTGGCCAGCACCGAGTACGAGCGCGGGACCCAGACGCTCCCCATGGCGCTCGGCGAGACCATCGGCGGCGAGCCCTACATCGCCGACCTCGCCCGCATGCCGCACCTGCTGATCGCCGGCACCACCGGCTCGGGCAAGTCGGTGGGCGTCAACGCCATGATCCTGTCGATCCTCTACCGGCTGCCGCCCGACCAGTGCCGGATGATCATGATCGACCCGAAGATGCTGGAGCTCAGCGTCTACGACGGCATCCCGCACCTGCTCGCGCCTGTCGTGACCGACCCGAAGAAGGCCATCGTCGCGCTGAAGTGGACCGTGCGCGAGATGGAGGACCGCTATCGCCGCATGTCGAAGATCGGCGTGCGCAACGTCGCCTCCTACAACGAGCGCGCCAAGGAAGCCGCCGCCAAGGGCGAGCACTTTGAGCGGACCGTGCAGACCGGCTTCGACGACAGCGGCCGGGCGATCTACGAGAGCGAGAAGATCACCCCCGAACCCATGCCCATGCTGGTGGTGATCATCGACGAGGTCGCCGACCTAATGATGGTGGCCGGCAAGGACATCGAAGGCGCGGTCCAGCGCCTGGCCCAGATGGCG
>JBOHKZ010000496.1:0-21517 GCA_050729355.1 Phenylobacterium sp.
GGCTTGCCCTCTCCACCATCGGCTCTTCGGCCGACGGTCCCCCTCTCCCGCTTGCGGGAGAGGAAGTATCGAAAAGGATCCTCCCCTATGCGTGAAGCCGTCATCGTCGCCGCCCGCCGCACTCCCATCGGCCGGGCCTATCGCGGCGCGTTCAACAACACCTACGGCGCGACCCTCGGCGCCCACTCCCTCGCCGCCGTCGTCGAGCAGGCCGGCATCGACGCGGGCGAAGTCGACGACATCGCCATGGGCTGCGCCCTGCAGCAGGGCACGACGGGCAACAACATCGCCCGCCAATCGGCGCTGCGGGCCGGCATGCCGGTGACCGTCTCCGGCATGACCATCGACCGCCAGTGCTCCTCCGGCCTGATGGGCGTGGCCACCGCCGCCAAGTACATCATCAACGACGGCGCCCCGATCGCCATCGGCGCCGGCATCGAGTCGATCAGCCTCGTGCAGAACGGCAACATGAACGGCTTCATGGCCCGAGATCCCTGGCTGTCCGAGCACGTCCCGGCGCTGGCGACCTCGATGCTGGAAACCGCCGAAGTCGTCGCCGAGCGCTACGGCGTCAGCCGCGAGGCCCAGGACGAATACGCCCTGCGCTCGCAGCAGCGCACCGCCCAGGCGCAGTCGGAAGGCCGCTTCGACCGGGAAATCGCCCCCATGACCACGATCATGAAGGTGGTCGTGAACAAGGAAACCGGCGAGACCGCCGACAAGGAAGTCACCATCAGCGCCGACGAGGGCAACCGCCCGCAGACGACGCTGGCCGACCTCGAAAAGCTGCAGCCCGTGTTCAAGGGCGGCCGCTATGTGAAGGAAGGCAAGTTCATCACCGCCGGCAACGCCTCGCAGCTCTCCGACGGCTCGGCCGCGGTCCTGCTGATGGAACGCAAGGAAGCCGAGAAGCGCGGCAAGGAAGCGCTCGGCGCCTATCGCGGCATGGCGGTGGCCGGCTGCGGTCCGGAAGAAATGGGCATCGGCCCGGTCTTCGCGATCCCCAAGCTCCTGGAACGCAACGGCCTGAAGATGGAAGACATCGGCATCTGGGAGCTGAACGAAGCCTTCGCCAGCCAGGTGCTCTACTGCCGCGACAAGCTGGGCATCCCGGACGAGCTGCTGAACGTCTCGGGCGGTTCGATCTCCATCGGCCACCCCTACGGCATGACCGGCGCCCGCTGCACGGCGCACCTGCTCTATGAAGGCAAGCGCCGCGGCGCCAAGTACGGCGTCGTCACCATGTGCATCGGCGGCGGCATGGGCGCGGCGGGTCTGTTCGAGATCTTCTAACCAGGTCGCTCTCGTCTTCGACAGAAGGGCCGTCCGCGAGGGCGGCCCTTTTTCGTTGCGCGCGCCGCAGCTTGACCTTGCCCCCGCATGCCTGTTGGGCTGAGCGGGACATTTTCCGGGAGAAGAGCCATGCGTCGCTTCCCGTTGACCGCTGTCCTGATCGCCCTCGCTTGCGCGGCCTGTTCGAAGGAGGCCGCCACGCCGGCTCCGGCGCCGGTTGAAGCCGCCAACACCTTGCCGGCCGTCGAGACGCCCCCACCGCCGCCGCCAGCTGCGCCCGAACTGGTGGAAACGGCGGCCGTCGATGCGGCGCCGTCGTCGAGCTCCCCCATCCAGATCGTAAAGCCAGCCTCGCCTTCACCGGAACGCGTGGTCAGGGTCGTGCCGGCCAGGGAGCGCCGCATCCACGCCCTGATCAACAACGCCATCTCCCGCGACGTGACCGGCGCGACCGAGGAAGACGCGGCGATGTGGCAGGCCAGGCGCGCCGCCTGCGAGACACAGGCCTGCGTCGACCGCGCCTACGCCGCCCAGGAGACCGAGCTGCGCAAGTGGGAAGGCTCGGAGGATATCCACTAACGACTAGGACGACCGGCCTCCGTGAGGGCGCGACGCCATAGATCGGCTCGATCAGTTCCATATTAATAATCGATTTTACAAAGGCACGGAGTGGGCGCTCGCTATCGTTCGCCGCTACCGGCTCCCCCGGCGTCCGCGCGCCCCTGCAGGCGCCACGCAGACCGCATCGGAGACAAACATGGCCAACGATATCGCCGCCAAGTGCCCTGTGGGACGCGGTTCCGGGAGGGGCAACCGCGACTGGTGGCCCGACAAGCTGCGCCTCGAGGGGCTCAACCAGCATTCGCCGCGCTCCAATCCGCTGGGCGAGGCCTTCGACTACGCCCAGGCGTTCAAGACCCTCGACCTGGACGCGGTGATCAAGGACCTCCACGCCCTGATGACGGACTCACAGGAGTGGTGGCCCGCCGATTTCGGCCACTACGGCGGCCTGTTCATCCGCCTGGCCTGGCACAGCGCCGGCACCTACCGCACGTCCGACGGCCGTGGCGGCGCGGGCGGCGGCCAGCAGCGCTTCGCCCCGCTCAACAGCTGGCCCGACAACGCGAACCTCGACAAGGCGCGCCGGCTCTTGTGGCCGATCAAGCAGAAGTACGGCGCCAAGCTCTCCTGGGCCGACCTCTATGTCCTGGTGGGCAACGTCGCCCTGGAGTCGATGGGCTTCAAGACCTTCGGCTTCGCCGGCGGCCGGCACGACACCTGGGAGCCCGAGGAGCTCTATTGGGGCCCCGAAGGGAGCTGGCTGGGCGACGAGCGCTACAGCGGCGAGCGCGAGCTGCACAAGACGCTTGGCGCCGTGCAAATGGGCCTGATCTACGTCAATCCCGAAGGCCCGAACGGCAATCCCGACCCCGTGGCCGCGGCGCGCGACATCCGCGAGACCTTCGCTCGCATGGCGATGGACGACGAGGAGACGGTCGCGCTGATCGCCGGCGGCCACACCTTCGGCAAGACCCACGGCGCAGGCGACCCGTCCTTCGTCGGCGCGGAGCCGGAAGGCGCGGTGATCGAGGACCAGGGCCTCGGCTGGCGCAGCAAGCACGGCACGGGCATCGGGGCGGACGCCATCACCGGCGGCCCGGAAGTCACCTGGAGCCAGACGCCGACCAAGTGGAGCAACCACTTCTTCGAGAACCTCTTCAAGTTCGAGTGGGAGCTGACCAAGAGCCCGGCCGGCGCCCAGCAGTGGCAGGCCAAGGGCGCGGCGGCCGATATCCCCGACGCCTACGATGGGGCGAAGACGCGCGTCCCGACGATGCTGACGACCGACCTCTCCCTGCGCTTCGACCCGGCGTACGAGAAGATCTCGCGGCGTTTCCTCGAGCATCCGGACCAGTTCGCCGACGCCTTCGCCCGCGCCTGGTTCAAGCTGACCCACCGCGACATGGGTCCCATCCAGCGCTACCTCGGCCCGCTTGTGCCGAAGGAGACCCTGATCTGGCAGGACCCGATCCCGGCCGTCGATCATCCCCTGGTCGACGCGAAGGACATCGCCACCCTCAAGGCCGAGATCCTCGCCTCGGGCCTCACCGTGCCGCAGCTGGTCTCCGCCGCCTGGGCGTCGGCCTCGACGTTCCGCGGGTCAGACAAACGGGGCGGAGCCAACGGCGCCCGCGTGCGCCTCGCGCCGCAGAAGGACTGGGAGGTCAACAATCCGGCCGACCTGGCCAAGGTGCTGCAAGGGTTCCAGGCCATCCAGGCGCGGTTCAACGGCGCGGCCGCCGGCGGCAAGAAGGTGTCGCTGGCCGATCTCATCGTGCTGGGCGGATCGGCGGCTATCGAAAAGGCCGCCAAGGACGCCGGGACTGCGGTCGAGGCGCCGTTCACGCCCGGCCGCATGGACGCCTCGCAGGAACAGACCGACGCGGCCTCCTTCGCGCCGCTCGAGCCGATCGCCGACGGCTTCCGCAACTATCGCCGCGCCGGCGAGCAGTTCATGGCGCCGGAGGAAGCCCTGGTCGACCGCGCCCAGCTCCTGCGGCTCAGCGGGCCGGAGCTGACGGTGCTGGTCGGCGGCCTGCGCGTCCTGGGCGCCAACGCCCAGGGCTCATCGCATGGGGTCTTCACCAAGCGGCCCGGGCAGCTGACCAACGACTTCTTCGTCAACCTGCTCGACATGAGCACGGAGTGGCAGCCCGCCGGGTCGGAGAACCTCTTCGAAGGCCGCGACCGCAAGACCAGGCAGCCGAAATGGACCGGCACCCGCGTCGACCTGATCTTCGGTTCGCACTCCGAACTGCGCGCGCTCGCCGAGGTCTACGCTGGCGCCGATGCACAGCCGAAGTTCGTCCAGGACTTCGTCGCGGCCTGGACCAAGGTCATGAACGCCGACCGCTACGACCTGGTCTGACGCGAGGCCGGGGTCCCAGGGCCGAAAGACCAATCCGCTCATTCCCGCCAGCGCGGGGGTGAGCGGAGGCGCGCGCGTAAATGCGCTTGCCCACCGCGACGGAAAGAGCCGAGGCTGGTTCCCAACCAAGAAAACCTGAGGAACCGCCATGTCGATCGACTTCGAAATCCCGCCGGAAGCCAAGGCCGTCCGCGAGCGCGTGCGGCAGTGGGTGCACGACGAATGCATCCCTGCCGAGAAGCTGATCGTCGACAAGGACAGCTATAAGAGCGTCCTGGCGGACCTGCGGACCAAGGCCCGCGCCCAGGGCCTGTGGCTGCCCTTCGCGCCCAAGGAGTACGGCGGCATGGGCCTGGGCCCGCTGGCCAATGCGCTCGTCCAGATGGAGCTCGGCATGAGCCACCTGGGCGCGCTCTCGATGAACAGCCAGGGGCCGGACGACGCCACCATCCTGACGCTGATCGCTCACGGCACCGACTTCCAAAAGGAGAAGTTCCTCAAGCCGCTGCTGAACGGTGAAAAGCGCGTCTGCTACTCGATGACCGAGAAGGCCTCCGGCGCCGACGCCACCGGCATGCGCACCACGGCGGTCAAGGACGGCAACGAGAACTACGTGCTGAACGGCGAGAAGTGGTTCTCCTCGGCGGCCAGCGCCGCGGACCTGGCCCTGGTCATGGCCCGCACCGACCCGGACGCCCCGCGCCACCAGCAGTTCTCGACCTTCATCGTCGAGCTGCCGAACCCGGGCTACAAGATCAAGCGCGACATCGCCACCATGGCCGCCGAAGGGCCCCTGTCGCACATCATGGGCGGCGGCCATTCCGAGATCGAGATCAAGGACCTGGTCATCCCGGCGGAGAACCTGGTGGGCGGGGAAGGCCGCGGCTTCGACATGGGCCAGCACCGCCTGGCCTACGGACGCCTGCGGCACGGCATGCACAATGTCGCCATGGCCCAGCGGGCGCTCGACATG
The DNA here is from genome assembly GCA_050729355.1 of Phenylobacterium sp. Lineage (GTDB taxonomy): Bacteria > Pseudomonadota > Alphaproteobacteria > Caulobacterales > Caulobacteraceae > Phenylobacterium. The sequence continues at coordinate 5,196 of JBOHKZ010000496.1, forward strand.
GCGGCCGCCCACATCAGCCAGCGCGAGACCTTCGGCAAGAAATTGTCGGAGCGCCAGGCCGTCCAGTTCATGATGGCCGAGTGCGCGACCCAGCTCTACATCTCGCGCCTGATGCTGCTGCACATCGCCTACAAGGCCGAGAAGGGCCTGGACATGCGGCAGGAGAATTCCATCGCCAAGGTCTACCTGGCCCACATGGTCCACCACGTGGTCGACACCGCCATCCAGCTGCACGGCGCGCTCGGCTATAGCCGAGATACCCCGCTGGCCGCCTGGTACACCCACATCCGTTCGCAGCGGCTGGTGGACGGGCCGGACGAGGTGCACCGCTGGACGGTCGGCCGCAACGTGATCAAGGCGTTCCAGAAGGACGGCACCACGGCCATGGCGGCCGGCGGCGACCTGCTTTAGCGCGCCTGAATCCAGACAGACAAAGGGCCGCCCGCGAGGGCGGCCCTTCTTCGTGGCGAAAGGTGGGGCGCCTTAGGCCGCGGGAACCTGACGGAACTCCGCCTCGAAGGTCAGTGTGACCTCGTCGCTGATCGCCGGCACGTAGGAGGTGATCCCGAACTCGGAACGCTTGATCTTCGCCGTACCCGCGAAACCGAGCTGGTAGGTCTTCGCCATCGGGTTGGGACCCGCTTGGTTGAACACCGCCTGCACGACCACCGGCTTGGTGACGCCGTGCAGCGTCAGGTCGCCGGCGATGTCGGCGGTCTTCTCGCCGGTCTGGGTGACCTTCGTCGCCTTGAAGGTGGCGGTCGGGAACTTGGCGACATCGAGGAAGTCGGGGGACTTCAGATGCTTGTCGAGGGCCGGGTTGAGCGTGCCCAGGGAATTGGCGTCGATGGTCGCCTCGAGGACAGTCGCGCCGAGGTTCTTCGGATCCAGCTTCATCGTGGCGTTCACCGTGGCGAACTGGCCGATGTAGGTGGAGAAGCCGAAGTGGTTCACCGACCAGGTGATCTTGCTGTGGTCGGGATCGATCTTGTAGGCGCCGGCCTGAACCTGGGCGGGCGCGGTGACGATCTGGGCCGAGGCGGGGGCGCCGGCGGTGAGGGCGAGAGCCAGCCCGAGAGCGGCGAACTTGAACATGTGGCGCACGTGGCGAGCCTTTGCACTGAGGAACGGGGCGCGCCGGCTGGCGGCGCGGGGTGGAGATACGGTTGCGCTGTGGAAATGATAATCGCCCCGACGGCGCCAGACTGTTTCCGAGCGGGAAGCAATGCGCTGGACCCCAGGGGCTCGCGGCGGCGCGATTCCTCTGAAACACTGGCGAAAACGCTCGGGGGAGTAGGCGTCGATGAGAGTTCTTACGCGGCTAGGCGTACTGTTGGCCGTGGGTCTGGTGCTGAGCGCCTGTCATCGGGGCGTCGACGGGTCCCGCATCGAACAGGCCAAGGCCGGCGAGTGGCTGACCTACGGGCGCACCTACGACGAACAGCGCTTCAGCCCCCTGAAGCAGATCAACGCCCAGACCATCGGCAAGCTCGGCGTCGCCTGGTGGGCCGAGTTCGACACCGACCGCGGCCAGGAAGCGACCCCGCTGATCGCCGACGGCGTGCTCTATACGACCACGGCCTGGTCCAAGGTCTTCGCCTTCGACGCCAAGACCGGCAAGCCGCTGTGGACCTTCGATCCCAAGGTGCCGGGCGAGAAGGGTTTCAACGCCTGCTGCGATGTCGTGAACCGCGGCGTCGCGCTGTGGGACGGCATGGTCTACGTCGGCACGATCGACGGCCGCCTGATCGCGCTCGACGGCAAGACCGGCCAACCCGAGTGGACGGTGCAGACCACCAATCCCGATCGCCCGTACACGATCACCGGCGCACCGCGGGCGATCAGGGGCAAGATCCTGATCGGCAACGGCGGCGCGGAGTACGGCGTCCGCGGCTACGTCTCGGCCTTCGACGCCAAGACCGGGAACCTCGACTGGCGCTTCTACATGACCCCCAATCCGCGGGGCTTTCCGGACGACGCCGCCTCCGACAAGATCATGAAGACCAAGGCGGCCGCCACCTGGTCCGACGGCTATTGGCGCCAGACCGGCGGCGGCGGCACGCCGTGGGACGCCATCACCTACGACCCCAAGCTGAACCTGGTCTTCGTCGGCGCCGGCAACGGCAATCCCTGGAACCACAAGCTCCGCTCGGGCGGCAAGGGCGACAACCTCTTCCTGTCGTCCATCGTGGCGCTGCGGCCCGACACCGGCGAGTACGTCTGGCACTACCAGACCACGCCTGGCGAAAGCTGGGACTACACCGCCGTGCAGCACATCATGCTGGCCGACCTGAAGATCGGCGGCGAGACCCGCCGCGTGGTCATGCAGGCGCCGAAGAACGGCTTCTTCTATGTGCTCGACGCCGCGACCGGAAAGCTGATCTCGGCCGAGAAGTACGCCCCGGTGGACTGGGCCGAGAAGATCGACCTCAAGACCGGCCGTCCGATCGAGGCGCCGTGGGCCCGGTACCCGAACGGCACGACCAGTCACCAGATCGCCGGCGCCTTGGGCGGCCACAACTGGCAGCCGATGGCCTTCAGCCCCAGGGAGCAGCTGGTCTACATTCCGACCATGGCCAACCCCGGGAACTACGCCGACCCGGTGAACTTCCGTTACATCCCCGGCGCCTGGAACACAGGCGAGCGGCGCGGCTTGCTCGGACCCTCCGCGCCCAAGGTCGAACCTCGCGCCGGCACGCCCTTCGGCGAGCTGGTCGCCTGGGACCCCGCGGCCCAGAAGGCCCGCTGGAAGGTCCGCTTCCCGCAGACCTGGACCAGCGGCGTCCTCGCCACCGACGCCGGCCTCGTCTTCCATACGGCCGGCTCGCTCCTCTCCGCCTATGACGCGAAGCGCGGCGACCGGGTCTGGGCCTACGACCTGGGTGCGGGCGCCATCGCGCCGGCCTCCACCTATGAGATCGACGGCCAGCAGTACCTGGCCTTGATGGTCGGCTACGGCGGTGCGGCCATGGGCAATGACCAGCCCCGGCGCAAAGGCCGCCTCCTGGTCTTCAAGCTGGGCGGCGACGTCAAACCGCCGGCCTATCCGGCCGTTGTCGCCGCGGGGCCGCTGGACCTCTCCGCCGCCGAAGGTTCGACGGGGGACGCCGATAAGGGCGGGACGGGCTTCGCCACCTACTGCGGGACCTGCCACAAGAACGGCGGGGTCTACCTGCCGAACCTCACCCGCTCACCGGCGATCCTGTCCCGCGACGGCTTCAAGGCGATCGTCTTCGACGGGGCGCTGAAGGACCGCGGCATGGCGCCGTTCAAGCACTTCATGACCTCGAACGATGTGGAGGACGTCCGCGCCTTCCTGCTGTGGCAGGCGAAGCAGGCGCCGGCGGCAGCGTCCGCCTCGCCCGTGCACGCGCAGTAGCTGCGAGCAAGGCTGATCCGCTCTCTCCTCCTCCGTAGGGGGAGGGGGACCACCTGCAAGGTGGTGGAGGGGGTTTGCAGGATAGGTCTCGGCGGCGGGATTCCCCCTCCACCGCGTACCGCCCCCCTCCCCCTACGGAGGAGGAGAGGCGCCGACCTAGGTCACTTCTGCGCCTGCATCCTGGCGATGTAGTCGCGGACGAGCGCCAGGCCTTCTTCGTGGACCAGCGAGCGGCCGAGCTCGGGCATCATCACGCCGGGCTCGGTCGAGGCCATGCGGTGCACCAGGATCGAGGCGTCGGGCTGGCCGGGCGCGATGGCGAACTCCAGGCCGCCGGACCCGCGCCCCGCCGCCACCGGCCGCTTGCCGACGCCGATCAACGACGGGTTGGTCTCCTCGAGGTCGAGGAACAGCCCCGAGTTGCTCGCCATGCCGCGGGCGTTGTGACAGTGGGCGCAATTGCCGTCGAGATAGGCGCGCGCCCGGCCCTCCAGCGGCTCCGCCGGGTTATCCCAGACCGCGGTGCGCGGGGCCTTTGCCGGCGACGGCGCGCCTTCCAGGATCCCCGTCCGCGTCCAGTGCGCGAGCTGGTTCTCCGGTCCCGTCGCATAGGGAAAGGCGCCGTTCAGGTTGCGCGCCTTCACCCCGATCGGCGCGATCTCTTTCGAGAGCGAGTGGCATTCCTTGCACTGGTTGGCGTTGGGCACGGCGTAGTCCACCTGCCGCGCAGCGCCATGGGCGTCGACGAAGCTGACGTCGATCCGCGCGCCGGCCCGCTTCAGCACCGCATGGGTCTGCTCGGCATTCCAGACATAGGTCAGGGCGACCCAGCCCGCCTTGCGGTGGATCAAGAGGCGGGTCTCCAGGAAGCGCACGTTCTCGTCCGGCCGGCGGAAGTCGGCGGGGTAGGCGAAGGTCTTCACCAGGGTCGCGCCCACCGGCAGGTCCAGCGCCCCGGTCGCCCGGTAGCGCGCCTTGGTCCCCGGCGGCAGGTAGAGGTAGCGGGTCTTCTCCGCGTAGTCGCTGAACAGCGGGGTGTTCAGGGCATAGGGCGTCAGGCCGGCGTTGGCGTGCCGCGCGCCGTCATCCGTGAACAGACGATAGGCGTCCAGGCTGGGCGCCGGCGCGTCGGCCAGCAGCGCGGCGAGCGCCACCGGCTCGGGCGCCGGGGCGGCCCCGAACGCCAGCAGGCCGAACAGCGCGGCGAGTGCGCGCTTCATAGGCGAAACCTCACAGGGCGGATTGCGGCTTCGGCAGCACCACGGGCTTGGGCTCGGCGATGGCGCCGTCGTCGATCGAAGGCTTGATGTCCGGCTTGGCCGACATGATCGCGCCCGGGCTGGCGAAGTGCAGGTTGACCACCGGCCCGTCGGTCAGCTTCACGCGGACGACTTCCGGCGCGGTCTGGCCCTTGCGGGTGAAGTTCGAGACCCCGTCCCACACCACCGGCGGCAGGCTGCCGCCCATGGCCTTGGCCAGGATGTCGCCGCCCGGGAACCCAGGGTTCCAGCCGTTCTTGCCGATCTTGTTGTCGCGCACGACGATGTCGCGCGGCAGCGGATTGTAGGACACGTCCGCATAGTCCTTGTTATAGGCCACCAGCAGCACCGCTGCGGTCTGGTTGCCGTCGATCTCGTTCTCGAAGACGTGGACGTCGCGGTTGGCCATCACCATCACGCCGGTCCCGGTCGGCACGTCGGCGACGATGTTGCCCTTCGGCGCGAAGTTGGCGGTGTCGTTGTTGACCACCTTGTTGCGGAAGATCCGCGTCGAGTGGCCGCCCATCTGCGGCAGGCCCGGCAGGTCGAAGATCAGGATGCCCCCGGCGTTGTGGGTCGAGACGTTGTCGAAGACGTCGGCGTTCATCGAGTTCTCGATCTCGATCCCGGCGACGTTGAACTCGGCGCGGCTGTTCTTGACGATGATGTTCTTGGACTGGCCGACGTAGATGCCGGCGTCGGACGCGCCCTTCACCGTCACCTTGTCGATCAGCACGTTGGTCGAGGAGACCGGATAGACGCCATAGGCGCCGTTCTTCGGGTTCGGACCGCCGGTCCATTCGACCCGCAGGTTGATGAAGCTGATCTGGTCGGAGCCCTTCGACTTGATGCCGTCGCCGCGCGAATTCTCCACCGCCAGGTCGCGCACGGTGACCTTGTTGGAGGTGACCAGGAAGCCTTCGCCGGCGCTCTTCTGGCCGCCGAACGAGAGGATGGTCTGGTCCGGCCCGGCGCCCTTCACGGTGACGTTCTCAACGTCGAGCGAGAGGCCGTCGGTCAGCTCGTAGCGGCCGGCCGCCAGTTGCACCACGTCGCCGGGCTTGGCGTCCAACAGCGCGGTCTGCAGCTTCTCCTGCGCGTCCCCGCCAGGCGCGACGGCCAGCGTCTTGGCCTCGGCCGTCCCGGCCAGCAGCGCCAACGCACTCGCGGCGATCGTCAGGTTGCGCATTATGATTTCCTCCCGGCGTCTAGGTTAGCGCCGTTCACCGGGAACTGTGACCCGTTCTCTTTGCGGCAATCAAGCGCAGCCCTAGGCGCGGAAATTGCGGAAGGTAATCGAGTAGCGGTGCGCCTCGACCGGCGGGATCGAGTGCTCCCACACGGTCCGCGCCGGGCCGCTGAGCAGGTAGGCCGAGCGCGGCTCCAGGGTCATCGACGCCCGCTCGAAGCCGCCCCCCTCGATCCGACGCCGAAACCGGAAATTGCAGGGCGCCAGCAGGCTGATCCCCACCACCTCCGCAAAGATCGGCCGGTCGCGGTGCCAGCCGATCGGCGCGCCGGGCTGATACTCGTTCAACAGCACCTGCTGCAGCTCCTCCGGCGCGTGGCCGGCCAGCTCGGCCGCCCGTGCGCGCACCGGCAGCAATTCCACCGGGATGTCGTCGGCCTCATCCAGATGGCTGCGGGTGAAGTCGTATTTCCAGCCGTAGGACACCACGCGCCTCCGGCCCTCGTAGCCCCGGAACTGGAACGCCGCGAACGGCAGGGTCGCGAGCCAGGCCGCCAGTTCCGCCTCCTCCGCTTGCGACAGGAAGTCCGGCCGATAGACGAAGCCCTCCGGCGTTCCCGGCGGGGTTTCGGGAACGTCGAAGAGGGTGGGTTGATGGGCCTGGGCCATGCCCCGTTTTAACGCCCTAGCCCCGCAGGCGGGACCGCTTTGTGGGCGAAAGCCTGATGACTTCCGGTTTCCGCGAGAACTCGGACAGCAGCGCTTCCGGCGCGCCGTCCCGCCAGTCGGGGCCTGCCGCCAGCGCGTCACGCCAGGCCCGGTGCGCGGGCTCGCCCGAAAAGCCCAGGAAGGTCAGGTGCGCCGCCTCGCCCTCGCGGACCGGCAGTTTCGGAAAGCTGTTCGGGCTGACCTCGGTGGCGAGGCTCGCCAGCACCCGCGCACCCGCCGCCGCCATGCGCGGGACGATCCGTTCGGCCGCGAACGCCTGGAAGGCGGCGGCCTTCTCCGGATGCAGGTAGCGGATCTCGGCGACCACCAGCCCGCCGCCCTGCCCCGCCGCCGTGGCGAAGCCGGCCTCCGGCGTCGTCGGATGCAGCAGCAGGACGTTGTCGGAATCGATCATCGTGGCGTTGGCGGCATTGCGATGCGCCTGCCAGGCGGGGCCGGAATAGAACGCCTCCAGCGACGTCGCCCGCGCGGCCATGTCGGGAAACCCGCGCAGCCAGACGAAGCGGTTGGGATCGTCCAGGTCGCGGAAGGTCCCGATGACATGGATGCCGACCGCTTCCTGGGTCTCCACGAACGCCCGCTCGAAGAGGTCGATCAGCACCTCGCGGCCGCCGGCGTGCAGGGTGTACTGGCGCAGTTCGACGATGGGGCAGCAGGTCGCCATGGGTTTGTCCTGGGTTGCGACCTTCGCCCGCGCCGCCAACGCCAGCATGGGAGCCAGGCCAAGGAGCGTGCGCCGGTTCATGGCGCGGGTTTAGCCGGCCATGGCTGACAGGGAGCGTCAGCTATTTCGGCGACGCGTGGCGCGCGGCGATATCGCTGGCCAGCGCGCACAGGCGCTCGCGAAGCTCCGGCGGCTCCAGCACCTCGACGTGCTGGCCGAGCGCCAGGAACTGCGCGGCGGCATTGTCGAGGCCCTCGACCGGCACCACCACTTCGCGCCAGCCGTCGGGGCCGGGCGCGGCGTCGCGGGCGACCGCTTGGCCCGGACCGCTGATCCGGCGCGCGCCGTAGGGCGAGAGCCTGATCCGCGCCTGGCCCTGGGGCAGCGACGCCTCGAACCGCGAGAGGCTGTGCGCCCACCACGAGCCCAGGTCGAAGCCGGCCGGCCGCTCGAAGGTCTCGTCGAGTTCGGCGCAGCTCTGGATCGCGGCCACCCGATAGGTCCGCAGATCCTCGCCGACCCTGGCGACCAGGTACCAGGCGCCCGCCTTGAGGACGAGGCCGAGGGGATCGAGGGTGCGCGCCACGAGCCGCTCCCAGCTCTCGTAGTCCACTTGCAGGCGTCGGCGCGCCCAGATCGCCCGGGCGACCTGCGGCAGCAGCGCGGCGGCGGGCTCGCTGCGGCGGTACCAGTCGGCGGGATCGAGGTGGAAGGCTTCCGACACCCGCCGCGCATCGGCGCCCCACCCGGCCGGCAGGGCGGAGAGCAGCTTGAGTTGCGCCGCGGCCATCGTCTCGCTGAGGCCAAGATCGGCGGCCGGACCCGGCAGGCCGGCGAGGAAGAGGGCCTCCGCCTCCGGCGCCGTGAGGCCGGTCAGGCGGGTGCGGTATCCGTCCAGCAGGGCAAAGCCGCCGCCCGGTCCACGGTCGGCGTAGACCGGCACGCCCGAGGCGCTGAGCTGGTCGATGTCGCGATAGATGGTGCGGACCGAGACCTCGAACTCCGCCGCCAGGGTCTCGGCGGTCAGCCGGCCCCGCAGTTGCAGCAGCATCAGGATGGAAAGCAGCCGGCTCGCACGCATTTCAGGAGCCTAGCAGAAATACCTGACACTGGATGGCAGGTATGACCCGGCATAAGGCGCTCCAGGCATTTTTTCGGGAGGTCGCCATGTCCTATTCACCCACACGCCGCGATGCGTTCGTCGCCGCTCTTTCGCTGGGCGCGCTCGTCGCTCCGGCCGCAGACGCCGCGCAAGCCCCTCCGGCTCTCACCGGCCATGAGCATGACTGGGACTGGCTGGTCGGGCGCTGGAACGTGAAGCACCGCCGCCTGAAGGGGCGGCTGGTGGGCAGCACCACCTGGGAGGAATTCGACGGGACCTCGACGCTCTGGCTCACCCTGGGCGGCCTCGGCACCGTCGATGACAACCTGCTGGAGCTGCCCGGCGGGACCTATCGGGCCGTAGGCGTGCGCGCCTTTGACCCGAAGACCAGCCGCTGGGCGATCTGGTGGCTGGACGCCCGCTATCCGGACCGCATCGACCCGCCGGTGTACGGCGGCTTCAAGGACGGCGCCGGCACCTTCACCGGCGACGACACCCTGGACGGCAAGCCCATCAAGGTGCGTTTTCAGTGGACGGAGATGAAGGCCAACTCCGCCCACTGGGAACAGGCCTTCTCGCCGGACGGCGGGGCGACCTGGGAGGTCAATTGGCGGATGCAGTTCACCCGAGCCGGGTGATCGCCTCCACCACCTGGGCGGTCTTCTCGACGATGACCATGTGGCCGGCCTCGGGGATAGAGACCAGCTCCGCGCCCTTTATGCCCTTCTTGAAACCGTGGGCGTAGGTGGGCGGGATCAGCTTGTCGGAGTCGCCCCAGACGACCACGGTCTTGGCCTTGATCCGGTAGAGCCGCTGCTGCAGCCCCCGCTCCGGAATCGGGAACAGGATCCGGCCCGCCATCCCCAGCTGGCGCGCATTGGTCACCAGATAGGTCTGCAGGAAGTTCGGGTCCTGGACGTTGCGGCCTGCGGTCATCATCGCGGCGCCGGCCACCGCGTCGTGGAACAGCAGGGCCGGCATCTCGAACGGCAGGGTGGCGAAGAGGTCGGCGATCGGGTGGGCGTCGTCCCACAGGCCCGCCGGGCAGATCAGCGCCAGGCGCGAGACGTCGTTCGGCGCGATGGCGGCCATCTCGGCGGCGATCATGCCGCCCATCGAGTGGCCGACGAGGATCGGGTCCTTCAGCCCCAGCGCCTCGACCACGTCCCAGGTGTGCAGGGTGAAATCCAGCATGTCGCGGATCTCAGGCGCCTCCTCGCTGTCGCCGTAGCCGGGGACCAGCGGGGCGTAGACGTGGTGCTTCTCGGCGAGCGCATTGAGGAACGGATCCTCGGCGGTCACGCCGCCCGCGCCGTGCAGGTAGACGAGCGCCGGGCCCGAGCCGCCTTCGAAATAGCGGACCGGGACGTGCGGGGTGGCGACGGTCTTCAGTTCCACGCTCACGCCTCCACCGCATAGGTCTTGGCCAGCTCGGCGCCGGTGGGCGCCTCCTTCGGCAGGCGGCCGGAGGTCACCCGCTTGTCCAGCGGGGTGGTCCAGAAGCGGTTGTCGTCGTCCCAGTCCGGGAACATGTTCCTGAGCTTCGGCATCACCTTCTCGGCGAAGAGCTTGGTGGAATACATGCACTTGTCGGCAGGCATGTTCCCGACGTGCATCAGGCAGAAGATGTTGCCGACGTTCAGCCCCTTGATCAGGTCCTCCATCCGCTGGCGGACGGTCTCAGGAGAGCCGGCGATCACGTGGCCCTGCTCGGTCAGTTCCTTCCAGGTGAGTTGGGTGTAGCCGCCGGTAGGCGGGGCGTACTGCGACAGCGCGCCGGTCTGGATGGTCTTGATCGTCCGGTAGCCCGGCGCGTCGGCGAAGCCCGGATAGACGTGCAGGCAGCGGTTATAGAAATAGCTGACGTGCTCGGAATAGAGCCGCTCGGCCTCTTCGTCGGTGTCGGCCACCAGGATCGTCTGGGCGAAGCCGGCGCGGTAGGGGCTCTTGTCGACGCCGCGCTCTTCCACCCGCTTCCAGTAGCCGCTCATCAGCGCCTGGGCCCGCAGGTAGCCGGAGAAGCTGAGGTAGGAATAGGAATAGGTGTTGTCGATGCAGAAATCGTAGGTCTCCACCGACCCGCCGCCCGGGATGTGCACCGGCGGATGCGGCTGCTGGATCGGTCGCGGCCAGATGTTGACGTGCCGCAGCTTGTTGTAGCGGCCGTTGAAGGCGAAGGGCTCACGAGTGGTCCACGCCTTGATGATCAGGTCGTGGGCTTCCTGGTACTTCTCGCGGGTCAGGCTGGGGATCTGGCCGTAGCAGTAGTTGGTGTCCATGGAGGTCCCGACCGGGAACCCCGCCACCAGACGCCCGCCCGAGATGCAGTCCAGCATCGCGAACTCTTCGGCCACCCGGACCGGCGGATTGTAGAGGGCGATGGAGTTGCCCAGCACCACGATGGCCGCGTCCTTGGTCCGGCGCGCCAGGCCCGCGGCGATGATGTTGGGGCTGGGCATGATGCCGTAGCCGTTCTGGTGGTGCTCGTTGACCCCCACGCCGTCGAACCCCAGGGTGTCGGCGTATTCCAGCAGGTCCATGTAGGTGTTGTAGACCTCATGGCTCTTGGCCGGATCGAACAGCTTCTGGTCGATGTCCACCCAGACCGACCGGTTCTTCTCCCGGAAATCGTCCGGCAGATAGGGCCACGGCATCAGGTTGAACCAGGTGAACTTCATGCTGTCCTCCTCCGGAGCCGCCTCTATGGGTCGGTCATCTGAACGACGATAACTGATATGCGCAGGACGCCAAGCGCGAAGGAGAGACCGGCCCGATGTCCGACCCCACATCCTTCTACGTCGGCTGGTTGGTCGATCCCGGCGACCGTGAGGCGCTGCTGGCGCGGATTGCCCCGAGCTATCCGCTCGTCGTCGCCCATCACGTGACCTTCAAGTTCGGCGATCGGGGCGCGGCCCTGCCCACCGAGACCTCCGGCGAGATCGTGGGCGAGGCCGATGACGGGCTGGGCGTGCAGGCGTTGGTCGTGCGGATCGGCGGGACCACGGCGCGTCCGGACGGCGGGACCTACCACATCACCTGGTCGCTGGCGGACGGCCGCGAGGCGCGCGAGAGCAACGCCGTCATCGGCGAGCGCGGCTGGACCGAGATTCCTTCCCCCGTGCGCGTCGGCCTCCATCCGCAAGGATTCGAACGCGCTTAGCAGCAGTCACGCGTGGTGAGTGACATCATATTGATTTAACTGAATATTATCTCGAATCATGCACAGTCTCGGTGTATTCTCGATGCCTGTGAGGTCGCATGACGCCTTCGCCCGAGTTTCGTAAGCAGTTGCAAGGCTACGGCCTGACCACGGCCGAGATCCTCTACCGGATGCCCGACCACCCAGCCTTGCTCCAGAGCTATATCTGGCAGGAGTACGACCTCTTCCCGCACTTCCCGGCCCTGAAGAGCTTCCTGGACTTCTGGTCTCGCACGCTCGACGGGCCGCTCTTCAAGGTGACGGTCGGCCACAGCAGGCTGATCAAGCCGGCCGAGCTCAAGGCGCTCGGCGCCGAATTCCGGCTGCACTGAAGCGCCTCGACAAGTCGGCCATCGCAAGGGAGTGATGGCGGCTGTCCTTCGCTCGAGAGTCGCCAAAGCCTTGCGCCCAGTCCTTGCCGTCCTGACCGCCGCGACTGTTGTGATCGGGGGATTGCTCGCCGGCTGCCAGGGCAAGGTCCAGCGCCCCGCCTGCCCGGTCGGCAAGGTCTGCCTGGAATACGGCAACAACTCCGAGCCGCTGACGCTGGACCCGCAGAAGTCCAACCTGATCGACGAGTTCACGATCATCGGCGACCTGATCGTCGGCCTGACCACCGACGCGCCGGATGCGAGCCCGGTTCCGGCCATGGCGACGTCGTGGGAGACCAGCCCGGACGGCCTGACCTGGACCTTCCACATGCGCGACGCGGTCTGGTCGGACGGCGTGCCGGTCACCGCCGACGACTTCGTCTATTCCTACCGCCGGATCCTCGCCCCCGAGACCGCCTCGATCTACGCTTACCTGGTCTACATCCTGAAGAACGGCCAGGCGGTGAACGAGGGCAAGGCGCGGCCCGAGACCCTGGGCGTCCGCGCGCTCGATGCGCACACGCTGCAGCTCACCCTCGAGCACCCCGCGCCCTACCTGCCGGAGCTGATGAAGCATCAGAGCTTCTTCCCGGTGCCCAAGCACGTGGTCGAGAAGTACGGCGACGACTGGGTGCAGCCCGGCCACTACGTGGGCAACGGTCCCTTCCGGCTGGTCTCGTGGCGGCTGGGCGATCGGATCCAGGTCGAGAAGAACCCGCGGTTCTGGGACGCCAGGAACGTCTGCATCGACCGCATCAACTATTACCCGACCCCCGACCTGGTCTCGGCCGAGCGGCGGGTGCAGCGGGGCGAGCTGGACATCAACACCTCGTTCCAGTCGAACCGGCTGGCGCACATGAACGAGGTGATGCCGGGGTACGCGCGGCCGCACATGTCGCTGGCGACCTATTACCTGTCGTTCAACACCCATGATCGTGGGCCGTTGCAGGACAAGCGGGTGCGCCGCGCGCTTTCCGAGGCGGTCGACCGCGACTTCATCACCAAGAAGCTGATGCGGGCCGGCCAGGTCCCCGCCTACAGCTTCGTGCCGCCAGGAACGGCGAACTACACCGCCGGCCCGAAGACCGCCTGGGCCGGCATGCCGCTGGTCCAGCGCCAGATCGAGGCCAAGGCGCTCCTGGCGCAGGCCGGCTTCACCGCCCGCCGTCCGTTGAAGCTGGAGATCAAGACCCAGAACCTGACGGATTCGCTGCTGCTGGCCGAGGCGGTGCAGGCAGACTGGCGCGCCATCGGCGTGGACGTCTCCGTCGCGCAGAACGACAGCTCGATCGCCTTCGCCGCCTACCGCAATCGCGATTTCCAGGTCGGCGCCATGAGCTGGTACGCCGACTTCAACGACCCGGTGACCTTCCTGGGCCTCCTGAAGTCCGATGTCGGGGCGCAGAACTACGGCGACTACAAGAGCGCCGCCTATGACGCCTACCTGGCGCAGGCCGACCAGGAGCCGGACGCCGTGAAGCGCGCCCAGATCCTGGCCAAGGCCGAACAGACCATGCTCGACGACGAGGGCATGGCGCCGCTCTACTTCATCGTGAACCGCAACATCGTGAACCCGAAGATCACCGGCTGGGTCGCCAACTCGGAGAACTTTCACCGGGCCCGATGGCTGTGCGTGAAGAAGTGAGCGCCTAGTAGTAGCGGTACTCGTAGTGGCAGTTGCGCTTGGCGTTGCCCTTGGCGATCTCGTGGCCCGCGACCGCGCCGGCGCCGGCGCCGATCAGGGTGCCGCCGGTCTTGCCGCCGGTGACGACATTGCCGAGCACGCCGCCGGCCACCGCGCCGACCAGCGTGCCGGTGTTCTTCTGACTCCTGGTGGCCTTGCAGACCTCGACGCGGTGCCGGCTCTTGGCTTCGGCGGCGATCGGGGCGGCGGCGACGGCAAGCGCCGAGCAAACCAGGGTCGCAGTGGCGAGAAGCTTGTTACGCACGATTTCTCCTTCAGTGCAGCGGACAGGCGGGGGTCTAAACCCGCTCCCATGCTTAAGGTTGCCACACTTCACATGAACGGCGCCGGAACGGCTAGAGCGGAACCGAACCGCGGTTCGTGGCCTTTCCATGTCAAGCGCCGGTTGGGAGTTGTTCCCTTGGAGGCCAGCGCTTCGGAGAAACGCCCATGTCCATTCTCGCCTGGATCGTCCTGGGCCTGATCGCCGGCTTCATCGCCAGCAAGCTTGTGAACCGCAGCGGCGGCAGCTTGGTCCTCGACCTTCTGCTCGGCGTGGTCGGCGCCTTTGTTGGCGGCTTCCTGTTCACCCGCTTCGGCTCTGCCGGCGTCACAGGCCTCAACCTCTATTCGATCCTCGTCGCCACGGTCGGCGCGGTGGTCGTCCTGTTCATCTATCACGCCCTCGCGGGCCGCCGCGGCATCTGACCGCGCGCCTCACGACGGACGCTTTTAGAGGCCCCGCTCTGACGAGCGGGGCTTTTCTATTGCCTCATCGCGTGGCGGCGCCCAGGCTCGCCGCGAGTCGGAAGTGAGGCGTCATGGAACTGGTACTCGTGCGGCACGGCCTGCCGGAACGCAGCGATGCGACCGCCGACCCGCCGCTCTGCGCCGAGGGTCATGATCAGGCCGCGCGGGTCGCGCGCTGGCTGGCGCAGGAGGCGTTCGACGTCGTCTACTCCAGCCCCATGCACCGCGCCGTGCAGACCGCGCAGCCCTTCGCCAGCGCCGGCGGCCACGCGCTCAAGACCCACCCGGGCATCGTCGAGTTCGACCGCGACGCCGGCGTCTACATCCCCATGGAAGACCTGAAGCGTGAGGACTATGCGCGCTGGAAGGCCATGGTCGACGGCGGTTTCGACACCGACATCGTCGGCTTCCAGGCCATGGTGGTCGCCGCGCTGGAGGAGATCATCGAGGCCCACCCCGGCCAGCGGGTCGCGGTCTTCTGCCACGGCGGAGTGATCAACGTCTGGACCGCGCACGTCCTGGGCATGGCGCCGCGGTTGTTCTTCGAGCCGGGCTACACCAGCGTGCACCGCTACCTCTGCGCCCGCAGCGGCCAGCGCAACGTCGTCGCCCTGAACGAGCGCTTCCACCTGACCCCGCACTGGCCGGCGGAGGCCTAGGCCGCGAAGACCTCGGTCTGGGGCTTGGTCGGCGTGGCCGCCGCCCAGTCAATCGGCTCGACGCGGCGGATCATCAGCCCCCAGCCCACGACGCCCGTGAGCGCCACCGCGCTGGTCACCGCGAAAGCCCAGGTGAAGGCGCCGGTCGCGTCGACCACCATGCCCGTCACGATCGGCGCAACGATGCCCGCCGTGTTGCCCATGCAGTTCTGGACGCCGATCCACTTGCCCGCCGCGCGCGGGCCCGCCAGCGTCTGGCCGATGGCGTAGATGTTGGGGCTGTTGAGACCGAAGGCCACGCCGGCGGCGAACAGGCTGGCCACCGCCAGTCGCTGGTCGCCCACGGCGCACACCAGCATGGCGCTCGCCGAGACCACATGGCTCGAGATGATGAAGGTCTTGCGGACGCGGTTGGCCGAGCCGCCTGCGCTCATCCAGCGGTCGGTGAGCCAGCCCGTCGCGATCGAGCTGACCGCATAGACCAGGTAGATCAGGCCGCCGAGCTCAGCCATCTGCGCGACGCTGAAGCCGCGCGCCTTCACCAGGTAGAGCGGCAGCCAGGAGATCACGAAATAGAGGGCGTAGTTGCTGGCGAAGTGGCCAAGGCCGGCGCCCCAGATCTCGCGGCGCGCGAGGATGGTCCGGAACGGCGGCGCTATATCCGCCTTGGGCGCGTCGTCATGCGCCGACAGCCGGCGCGTGGCGACCAGCCAGGGCCAGAGCCAGACCAACGACCCGAGGCCGAACAGCAGGAAGACCGGGCGCCAGCCGAGCTGCGCCATCAGGAGGCCGCCGGTGAAGGTGCCGAACGCCGGGCCGAGCGAAAGGCCGACCGCGACCAGGCCGTTGGCGATCCCCAGCCGGTGCTGCGGCAGGTTCTGGGCGATCACCTTGGAGCTGCAGGGGAAGGCGACGCTTTCCCCGAGGCCCAGCAGCAGGCGCAGCGCGATCAGCATGGCGAACCCGGTGGCGACGCCCGTCAGCGCCGTCGCCACCGACCAGACCGCGAGGCCGATCGCCAGGGTGCGGTAGGGATTGATCTTCTCGGCGAGCCAGCCGGCCAGGATCTGCGCGGGCGTGTAGGTCCAGAAGAAGACCGAGACCAGCAGGCCGAACTGGGTCGCGGTAAGCCCAAGCTCGTCCTTGATCAGCGGCGCGGCGGTCGCGAGGTTGCCGCGGTCGACGTAGTTGATGAAGACGGCCAGCGCGAGCAGGACGACGACGCCTCGCCCCAGGGCTGGAGCGATCGGCGTCGACGGCAGGGCCGCAGTTCCGGTTTCAGCCACCTTGTTCCCCGTCGCGCGCCTTGCGCCGCGGTGAACTGAACGACGTTATCT
>JBOHKZ010000497.1:0-7857 GCA_050729355.1 Phenylobacterium sp.
GCGGTCCCCCTCCCGCCGCTGCGCGGGGGAGGTAGGGCTCAACTCGGGCCGGCGCTGGCGCGATGGTCAGCGCTAGCCCGGCGGCCTGCGCGCACCTGAATCCACCGACGCTCCACCCTGGCATCATTGACAAGCCCAGCCGTTCCGATGATCTTGAACCGGAATTCGCGTTCGCTTATGGCGCGGAAAACATAAAAGCCAGGGGGAATTCGATGTCCTATCGGAAGGTCGCCGCGCGTCTGCTCGCCGGCACGGCGCTCACCCTTGCGCTCTCGGCGCATCCGGCCCTCGCGGCCGACGCCAACGCCGTCGAACTCGAGACCCTGATCGTCACCGCCACCAAGCGGGCGGAGAACATCCAGGACGTTCCGATGTCGGTCTCCGCCGTCAGCGGCGACTACATCGAGAAGGCCGGCGTCACCAACGCCACCGACCTGGCGCGCTTCATCCCCTCGGTCGCGATCACCCAGTCGAACAACAACCGCAACACCACGCTCTACGTGCGCGGCATCGGCACCTCGGGCACCAACCCCGGCATCGAGTCCAGCGTCGGCATCTTCATCGACGGCGTCTACATCCTGGCGGCCGGTCCGCTGCAATCGAACCTGCAGGACGTCTCGACGATCGAGGTGCTGCGCGGGCCGCAGGGCACGCTCTATGGCCGTAACACGCCGGTGGGCGCCATCAACATCACCACCCGTGCGCCGACCCACGACTTCGAGGGGATGATCGGCATCCGCGGCGGCGACTACAACGACCGTCAGTTCAGCGCCTACGTCGGCGGCGGCCTGTCCGAGACGCTGGCCGGGCGGCTGTCCTTCTGGATCGCCGACCGCGACGGCTACGAGAGCAACCTCTACACCGGCGAGGAGGTGAACGGCGTCAGCCAATACGGCGTGCGCGGCCGGCTGAAGTGGACGCCGAACGACAAGCTTACGGGCAATTTCGTCGGCTATTTCACGCGGATGCACTCGAACTGCTGCACCGCCGACCAGGTCGCCCCGACGTCTCCCACCGGCATCGCCACGCCCGGCTTCCTGGCGGCCGCGGCGGCCACGGGCCATCCGTTCCGCAACTTCATCGACGGCGACCACATCGTCGACGACAACTACGAGAGCCTCGACATCACCGAGGTCTACGGCGGCTCGGCGACCTTCGACTACGATCTGGGCGGCCACACCCTGACCTCGATCACGGCCTTCAACGGCTACACCGACGACATCCGGCAATTGGCCGCCGACATGCTGCCGCAAGCCACCGCCACGGGCGCCCAGTACCTGCGCGCCGAGGGCTGGTCGGAAGAACTGCGGATCGCCTCGCCGGGCGACCAGAAGCTGACCTATCTCGGGGGCGTCTACCTGTTCTCGGAGAGCATGACCTACACGACACTCACGACGCTGGACGTGAACGCCAACCGGGTCGTGGCGCCGAATCGCACCTTCATTCCGGGCGATTCCGGGTTCTTCTACTACTCGCAGAAGACCGACAGCGCGGCGCTCTTCGGCCAGGCGACCTACCACCTTACCGAGGCGCTGCGGCTGAACGGCGGCCTGCGCTATTCCTCGGACGAGAAGCACAGCTACATCGACAGCTATTCGAACCCCACGGCCTCGCTCGCGGCCAAGGGGGTCTTCCCGACCAACCACCTCGGCAAGCTGCATCGCAGCGAGAACAAGCTCACCTGGTCCGCGACCGTCCAGTACGACATCACGCCCGACGTCATGGCCTATGTGCTGGCCGCCACCGGGTACAAGACCGGCGGGTTCAACGCCCGCGCCGCCGCCGCCGGCGTTCCGGTCGAGTTCAACGCCGAGAACTCCAAGACCTACGAGGCGGGCATCAAGTCGATCTGGCTGGAGAACCGCCTGGTCCTCAACGTCGACATCTACAGGATGACGCTGAGCGCCTTCCAGGACTCCATCCTGAACCCGCTGACCGGCACCGGCTTCGTGGTCGCCAACGCCGGCGACCGCGAGGTGAAGGGCCTGGAGGCCGACGCCCAGTTCCACCCGATCGCCCCGCTGACGATCAAGGGCACGGCGTCCTACATGGACGGCGAGTTCACCGACTATCCCGATGGCCAGTGCTACAACGGCAAGGTCGCCAACGGCACGAAGCCAGGCACCTGCAACTACAACGGCCTGACGCCGGCCCAGACGCCGAAGTGGTCCTGGAGCCTGGCGGCGCAATGGCAGGCGCCGCTGATGGACACCGGCCTCGAATGGTTCGCCAACGGCGACGTCAGCTACACCGGCTCGAAGTACCTCGACCCGCTGCTCGACCCGCGCGGGCTGCAGCCGTCCGTCACCCTCTACGGCGCGCGGATCGGCATCTCGTCGCCGACCCAGAACTGGCGGCTGTCGCTCTACGGCAAGAACCTCACCGACGAGTCCTACTACGCCCAGAAGACCACCCAGCCGCTGAACGCCTTCATCTCAGGCGGCGGCACGGCGACGGCGGGCGGCTTCGTCGGTTGGTACGCCCCGCCGCGCACCATCGGCGCAGAAGCGACGTTGAAGTTCTAGCTGCCGGCGGATTAGCTGCGCGGGACCCAAACACCAGGAGCGGCGGCATGCCCGGTCTCTATCGGATCTTCGGCTCGGAGATGTCGCCCTACTCGGTGAAGGTGCGGTCCTACTTCCGCTACAAGGCGATCCCGCACGCCTGGATCCCGCGCCGCGCCGACAGCGAGGAGGAGTACCGCCGCTTCGCCAAGCTGCCGATCGTCCCGACCGTGGCGACACCGGACGACGAGGGCATGCAGGATTCGACGCCGATCATCGAGGCGGTGGAGGCGAAGTTCCCCGAGCCATCGATCCACCCGGCGGACCCGACGCTCAATTTCCTGTCGGCCCTGATCGAGGAGTTCGGCGACGAGTGGGGCAACAAGCTGATGTTCCACCATCGCTGGTTCGCCGACGTCGACGCCAAGGCGTCCGCCCAGACCCTGGCGCGGCTCTCCCTGCCCTGGGCCAGCGCGGAAGAGGCGGCCGAGCGCTCCGAGATGGTGCTCGCCCGCATGTCGGGCCGTGGCCATTTCGTGGGCTCCAGCCCGGCGAACGCGCCGCTGATCACCGGGTACCTCCTGGAACTGCTCGACATCCTCGAGCCGCATCTGGCGCAGCGCCGCTACCTGTTCGGCGGCCGGCCCTCGTTCGCCGATTTCGGCCTCGCCGCCCAGCTCTACGAGACCGCGGTCGATCCCACTGGGGGCGGCCTGATCAAGGCCCGCGGCCCGGCCGTGCTCGACTGGTGCCTGCGGATGATCGACCCGCGCAACGACGGCCCGTACGAGACCTGGGGGACGCTGGAGGCGACGCTGGAGCCGCTGCTGGCCTACGTCGGCCGCTACTTCCTGCCCTGGACGGACGCCAACGCCCGCGCCCTGGCGGCGGGCCAGGAAGAGTTCACCGTCGACCTCCCGGGCGGCGCCTACGTCCAGCCGCCACAGAAGTACCACGCCAAGTCTCTGACGGCCCTAAGGGCCCGCCGCGCCCAGGTCTCCGACCCCTCGCTGGAAAAGATCCTCGTGAGGGCCGGCTGCGCCCCCTGGCTGGCCGCAGCTTAGGGCGCGAACAGCACCTCGCAGCCCGTGCCGGCGAGGGCCGCATCGACCTGGGCGCGGCTCGTCGGGCCGAGGGCGGCATATTCCTCGCGCAGCCACTTCAGGCACTTGGCCTGGTAGGCGAAGGGCTGCTGCACCCAGGGTTTACCGTCGATCTCCGTCTTCACCGCATCGGCGCCGGAGGCGATCGCCTGGGCGTTGGCGATCAGCAGCGGGGCGTAGACGCGGCCGACCTCGGTCAGCAGGGCCTTGGCCGTGGCGGGGAGGGCGGCGGGATCGAACCAGTCGGTGGCCGCGGGCTCGACGCCGGTCAGGTCCTCCACCGCGCTGGTCCAGGCGAAGACCCGGGGCGCGCGAACGGCTGTCACGGTCATCGGCGTCGGATCGAAGAGCGCCAGCTGGGTGAGCTGCCCATAGATCCCGAAATCGCCGGCGCCTGGCCGCGCGCCCAGCAGGAAGCTGTGCTCGCGCAGATGGGCTTCCATGGCGTCGAGGAAGCGCATGTAGCTGGCCTCGATCACCGGTCCCGTCGTGGTGTTGGAGCCGACATAGCGCAGGCGCGGGATCTGGCGCCCGGCGATGATCTCGCCCTGTTCCTTCAGCGCCGCGTCGGAGGTGCGCCCGCGCGTCCAGGCCGGAAGGATGGCGGAGGCGCGCGCGATGTCGTCGGCATAGGCCCAGCGGTAGTGGAACATCGCCTTGGTCAGCCACTCGTCGCCATAGTCTTCGAGAAGCGAGTCCAGCAGGGCGAGCGCGGGGTTGGCGGGGCGCACCGAGCGCCCGACGAACATCTCCTCCAATCGCCGTATGATCGGCGTAGAATCGGTGACCGGCTGCACGACGCCGGCCTCATCCGGGAAGTAGAAGGTCGGCAGCAGGCTGACCTTGGACCGCGGCATGCCCTTGATCTCGTGCGACGCCAGGATCAGGCGATAGGGCACGCGCCGGTAGCGCAACAGGGCCACCATCTTGCGCGTGTAGGGCGATCCCGGCACCCCGTTCAGGGTGACGAGCGAGTCAGATGCGTTCATGCCGGCCCCAGCCTCCATAGCGGTCTCGACCCTAAAACCGTAATCTCGGTTCACAAACACCTATCACGCGCTTGTAGCAATCGGAATTGCAGTTCACATTGATCTCCGGTGCGTGAGGGGGCTGTCGTGTCGGTCGCTGAAAAGGTGCGAACGGTGAAGCGCGCGCAGGGGACGGCGTTCGTGGGCGCGCGCCTGGGCCGCCTCGTCCACGAGCCGCTGCTGCACTTCCTGGTCATCGGCCTGCTGATCTTCGCGGGTGCCCAGGCCTGGCGCGGCGCCCACGACGCGCGGCGCATCGTGGTGACCCCCGAACGCACCGCCGAGCTTGTCACCAAGTACCGCCTGCAGTTCGGCGCACCGCCTACGACGGCCCAGCTCGAAGGCCTGGTCGAGGCCTATATCCAGGAAGAGGCGCTCTACCGCGAAGGCAAGGCCATGGGCCTCGACCGCGACGACGAGATCGTCCGCCGGCGGATTTCCCAGAAGGTCGAGTTCCTGCAGCAGGACCGCGGCCTGCCCGCCGCGCCCAGCGATGCAGACCTCGCTCGCTATTTCGAGGCCCACGCCGCGACCTACGCGACGCCCATCCGCACCACCTTCAGCCACCTCTACTTCTCCACCGACGCGGTCGGCGAAGGCCCGGCCCGCACCCGCGCCGCGCACGCGCTCGATGAACTGAAGGCCGGCGCGTCGGACGTCGGCGCCGATCCGTTCCCGGACCTCAACGACTACAGCAACCTGGCCGAAACCGAGGCCGTGCGCCTGTTCGGCGACAGCGAGCTGGCCCACCGCCTGCCCACAGCCCCCGTCGGCCAATGGTCAGGCCCCTATCGCTCCGGCTACGGCTGGCATCTGGTCCGGGTCGACGCGCGCACGCCCGCGGCCCGTCCCGCGCTCTCCGATGTGCGCGACCAGGTCCGCGAGGACTATCTGCACGCCGCCCAGGGCCAGGCCAACGCCCAGGCGCTCGCCCGCCTGAAGGCCCGCTATACCGTCGTGCGGCGAGACCTCGGCCCGAGACCGTGAGCCGGCTCTGGGCACTCATCGTTCTCATACTGGCGGCCCTGACGGCGCCATTAGCCGCCGCCGCGCACGAGGTGCGGCCCGCGCTCCTCCAGATCACCGAGACAGCGCCGCAGACCTGGACGATCTTCTGGAAGCAGCCGGCCATGGGCGATGTCGCCCTTCGCCTGAGGCCCCGCCTCTCCAGCGGCTGGCTGGATGCTCAGCCCAGCGACCAGTACGCGGCGCCCGGGTTTCTGGTGAAGACCTGGACGGTCCGCTCGCCCAAGCCGCTCAGCGGCCAGACGCTCAGGGTCGAGGGCCTCGACCAGACCATCACCGACGTCCTGGTGCAGGTCTCGCTCAGCGACGGCCGCCACATCGACGCCGTGGTGAAGCCGCAGCGGCCGACCCTCGACCTGGAGCTCGACGCCGCCGCCGCGCCCGCGGCCCCGGCCTATCTCAAGCTCGGCGTCGAGCACATCCTCACCGGCGCGGACCACCTGATGTTCGTGCTGGGCCTGCTGCTGCTGGTCGGCGTGAACTGGCGGATTGTGAAAGCCGTCACCGCCTTCACCGTCGCCCACAGCCTGACGTTGACCGCCGCCGCACTCGGCTGGGTGCACGTGCCGTCGGTCGTCATCGAGTCGCTGGTGGCGCTCAGCATCGTCTTCGTCGCCGTCGAGCTGATCCCCAGGCCGGGGCGGGAAGAGACCCTCACGCGGCGCCACCCCTGGGTCGTCGCTTTCGTCTTCGGCCTGCTGCATGGCCTGGCCTTCGCCGGCGCCCTGGCGGAGATCGGCCTGCCGCCGCACGCCGTGGCGATGTCGCTCTTCCTGTTCAACGTCGGCGTCGAGATCGGGCAATTGGCCTTCATCGGCGTCGCCGTCCTGGCGATCCTCGGCCTGCGCTGGTTGCGCGCCCAGGCGCCCTGGAGCCTCGCCACGCCGGCCCGCCTGGCGCCGGCCTACGCCATCGGTTCGTTCGCATCGTTCTGGTTCATTGAGCGCCTGTCGCTGGTGCTCCAATGAGAAAAACAAGCAAAACCGCCTCGGGAGGGCTCCATGGGTAATCGCTGGCCGGTCGTGATATCCGCGCTGATCGTTGCAGGCTGTACGGCCCAGGCCGACCCAGCGGTGAAGCCGGCAGGGCCCGCCAAGGCCGATCGCGCCGCGGCGGTCGCCGGCCAGCGCCACGCCTACTTCGGCGAGCTGCACCTGCACACCAGCTATTCGTTCGACGCCTGGGGCCTGATGGCCACCAAGACGACGCCGGACGACGCCTACCGGTTCGGCAAAGGCGAGGGGGTGACGTACGACGGCAAGGTGATCCACCGCGCCTGGCCGCTCGACTTCATGGCGGTCACCGACCACTCCGAGAACATGGGCCTGCTGAACGCCCTCGACGATCCCAACAGCGACCTCTCCAAGAGCGAGATCGGCCAGACGATCCGCAAGGACACGTCGAAGAGCTTCTACATGCTGCGCGAGGCCAATGCGCAGGGCCGCACCATCCCCGGTCTCGATCCGGCGGCCGCCGCCAAGACCGCCTGGGCCAAGGAGGTCGCCGCGGCCAACGCCAACTACCAGCCCGGCAAGTTCACGACCTTCATCGCCTACGAGTGGTCGCAGATGAACGAGGGCAAGTTCAACCTGCACCGCAACGTCTTCTTCTCCGGCGACAAGGCGCCGCTGCCCTGGACCTCGGTGGACTCGCCGCGTCCCGAGGATCTCTGGACCTACCTGGAGAAGAACCGCGCGCAGGGCGTCGAGGCGCTCGCCATCCCGCACAACGGCAACGCCTCCAACGGCCTGATGTACGACTGGAACATGAGCGATGGCCGGCCCATCGACCAGGCCTACGCCGAGCGCCGCGCGCGCAACGAACCGCTGACCGAGGTCATCCAGAACAAGGGCCAGTCCGAGACCCTGCCGGAGCTCTCGCCCAACGACGAGTTCGCCAACTTCGAGATCTACGACGTGCTGATCACCCAGCGCGACACCAAGGGCAAGGTGAACGGCAGCTACATCCGCCAGGCCTTCGGACGCGGCCTGGTGATCCAGAAGAAGGTCGGGACGAACCCCTACAAGTACGGTCTGGTCGGGGCCAGCGACTGGCACAACGGCATCTCGACCTCCGACGAAAACGCCACGGCCGGCACGCCCGGCGGCATCGATCCGAACGTCAACCTGCCGGACGGCGACGCCGCCAAGAAGCTGCTGGGGATCATCCAGACGCGGGCGATGATCGACGATAACG